>JAKSJS010000001.1 GCA_024398155.1 Bacteroidales bacterium
ACAACAAAAGAGGAGAGATAGGTCTTACCTATATCTTCGGAATCGGTCGCAGCTCAGCCCAGAAGATTCTCACTGACTGCGGTATCGATTGGAACATCAAGGTTGGCGACTGGAACGACGATCAGGTTGCTGCCATCCGTAGTCTTATCGCTTCCGAGTATAAGATCGAGGGTGAGCTCCGTTCTACCGTCCAGCTCAATATCAAACGACTCATGGATATCGGCTGCTATCGCGGTATCCGTCATCGTGTTGGTCTTCCCGTTCGCGGTCAGAGCACCAAGAACAACGCCCGTACAAGAAAGGGTAAGAAGAAGACTGTTGCCAACAAGAAGAAAGCAACCAAATAAATTAGATGAATTATGGCAAAGAAAACTACTACAACAAAGAAAAGAGTTGTCAAGGTTGACGCTTATGGCGAGGCTCATATTTCATCAACCTTCAACAACGTTATCGTTACTCTTACCAACAGCGTAGGACAGGTTATCAGCTGGTCTTCAGCCGGAAAGAGCGGTTTCAGGGGTTCCAAGAAGAACACTCCCTATGCCGCCCAGGTAGCCGCCCAGGATGCTGCCAAGACCGCTTATGATCTTGGTCTCCGCAAGGTAAAAGCTTATGTAAAGGGTCCCGGTCAGGGTCGTGAGTCCGCTATCAGGACTATCGCAGGTGCCGGCATCGACGTTACCGAGATCATCGACGTAACTCCCATGCCCCACAATGGTTGCAGACCTAAAGGCCGTCGTAAAGTATAATTTTTAAAAGTTTAGAACAACTATGGCAAGATATACAGGACCTAGTACCAAAATCGCACGTAAATTCGGTGAGCCCATTTACGGTCCGGACAAGTATTTCGAGAAGAGAAACTATCCTTCAGGACAGCACGGTCTCGCCCGCAAGCGTAAAAAAGTCTCTGAGTACGGTACACAGCTCAGGGAGAAACAGAAAGTCAAATATACTTACGGTGTTCTTGAAAGACAGTTCCGCAAAATCTATGAGAAGGCTGCCCGCATGAAAGGCCAGACCGGTGAGAACCTCGTTCTCCTTCTCGAGAGCCGTCTTGACAATATCGTATACCGTATGGGTATCGCTCCTACAAGAGCAGCTGCCCGTCAGCTCGTCTCCCACTGCCACATCACCCTCAACGGTGAGATCTGCAACATACCCTCTACCCTTGTAAAGGCCGGTGACGTCGTTGCAGTACGCGAGAGATCAAAGAGCCTCGAGGTTATCACGAATGCTGTAGCAGCCGCTACCAAGTATTCATGGATCGAGTTTGACGCCAAATCCCTCACCGGTAAGTTCCTCAACACTCCCGTACGCGAGGAAATACCCGAGAACATCAACGAACAGCTTATCGTCGAGCTCTACTCCAAGTAATCGTTAACACCCTAAAAGAAACATCAATATGGCAATCTTAGCATTTCAGAAACCGGATAAGGTCATCATGCTCGAAGGAACTGACACCATCGGTCATTTTGAGTTCAGGCCCCTCGAGCCTGGTTACGCTCAGACGATCGGTAATGCCATCCGTCGCGTACTGCTCTCCTCTCTGGAAGGTTTTGCTATCAGCTCGATCAAGATTTCCGGCGTAGACCAGGAATTCGCGACCATCAACGGTGTGATTGAGGGCATGCAGGATATCATCCTCAACCTCAAGCAGGTCCGCTTCAAGAGAATGGTCGACACCGTCGATTCTGAGACAGCAAACATCGTTATTAGCGGCAAACAGGAGTTTACCGCAGAGGATATTTCGAAAGGATTGTCTTCTTTCTCGGTGCTTAATCCCGATCTTCACATCTGTTCTCTCGAGCCCTCCGTTAAACTTGAGATGACCATCAACGTAACCAAGGGCCGCGGATTCGTCGCCGCTGATGACGCACGTACCGCTGATACCCCTATCGGAACAATTCCCGTTGATGCCGTCTACACTCCTATAGTTAACGTCAACTGGACTCGCGAAGACTGGCGTGTTGAGCAGAAGACCGATTACGAGAAACTTACTCTCGACATCCAGACTGACGGATCCATTTCTCCGAACACAGCTCTCCAGGAGGCTGCCAACATCCTTATCTATCATTTCCGTCTCTTCACAGACGACAAGCACATCTCCATCGAGGGTCCCCTCGAGACTGCTGCTAATGAACTCGATGAGGAATCCCTCCGCATGAGACATCTTCTCCTCACCAAGCTTTCCGACATGGGCCTTTCCGTAAGGGCTTACAACTGTCTCAAAGCCGCTGACATCGACACTTTCGCCGACCTCGTATCCTACTCCAGGAGCGAGCTCATGAAGTTCCGCAACTTCGGCCGCAAGTCTCTCAGCGAAATCGACATACTTCTCGAGAGGATGAAGCTCACCTTCGGAATGGATGTTACAAAGTATAATATTGAACAAAAGAAAAAGGCACAGTAAACAATGAGGCACAATAAATCAGTTAACCACCTTGGCCGCAAGAGTGGTCACCGCAAAGCCCTCCTCGCCAACATGGCCACCTCTCTCATCCTCAACAAGAGAATCGAGACTACCGTAGCCAAGGCCAAAGCTTTGAAGATGTACGTGGAGCCCCTTATCACAAAATCCAAAGAGGACACCACTCCTTCCCGTCGTGTTGTATTCAGCTACCTCAAGAACAAAGAGGCCGTTACCGAACTCTTCCGTGTAGTAGCTCCCAAGATCGCTGACCGTCCCGGTGGATACACCCGTATCCTCAAGCTCGGTTTCCGTCAGGGCGACGGTGCTGACACAGCTCTTATCGAACTCGTAGACTTCAACGAGCTCGCCCTCGCAAGCGCCCCCAAGAAGGCCGCGAAGAAGGCTCGCAGAAGCACTAAGAAGGCCGCTCAGGCTGAGGCTCCCGCCCAGGAGCAGCAGGCAGAGCCTGCCCAGGAATAATCTGAGCACAATGAAGAAGGGCAGCCCGCGCAAGGTTGCCCTTCTTGCTTTTTTATAACACAATCATAACCAATACCTGTTATTCAACTTAAAGAATTCAATCAATGGAAAACATTTCTGCGCTTTTCTATCTGGTGCCCGCCGCCTCTCTCCTTGCGCTTGTATTTGCCTTCATTTTCTACAGGCAGATGAAGAAGGAGGACGAAGGTACGCCCACCATGAAGCAGATAGCCCAGTACGTCCGTGAAGGCGCCATGGCCTATCTCAAACAGCAATACAAGGTCGTGACAATCGTGTTTGTCATCCTTGCAATCTTCTTCGCAATCCTTGCATACGGTTTCGGCATCCAGAACCCCTGGGTTCCTTTCGCATTCCTCACCGGTGGTTTCTTCTCCGGTCTTGCCGGCTTCATCGGCATGAAGACTGCGACCTTCGCTTCCGGCCGTACGGCAAACGCCGCCCGCAAGTCCCTTAACGGCGGTCTCAAGATAGCATTCCGTTCCGGTGCCGTAATGGGTCTTACCGTTGTAGGTCTCGGACTTTTCGACATTGCCCTGTGGTACATCATCCTCAACATCTTCGTTGCCGAGGCTGATTTCGCCCAGAAGCTTGTCGTTATCACGACGACCATGCTTACTTTCGGTATGGGTGCCTCCACCCAGGCCCTCTTCGCCCGTGTCGGCGGCGGTATCTATACCAAGGCCGCTGACGTAGGCGCCGACATCGTAGGAAAGGTCGAGTCCGACCTCCCCGAGGATGATCCCCGCAACCCCGCCACAATCGCCGACAACGTAGGCGACAACGTAGGTGATGTCGCCGGTATGGGTGCCGACCTTTACGAGTCCTATTGCGGATCCATCCTTTCCACCATGGCTCTCGGTGCCTCCGCATTCTTCTCCGCCGGTCCCGAAATGCAGATGAAGGCAATCCTTGCCCCTATGATCATCGCTGCTGTCGGTGTCCTCCTCTCCGTAATTTCAATCTTTACCGTCCGCACCAAGGAAGGCGCCGGAATGGGCCAGCTCCTCAAGTCGATGAGCTTCGGAACCAACCTCGCCGCAATCCTCAGCGGTGTTGCAACCTTCGGTATCCTCGCCCTTGTCTTCGGCGTGGAGTCCAACCTCTGGTGGCAGTTCTCGCTTTCCGTAGTTGCCGGTCTTGCTGCCGGAGTCATTATCGGAAAGGCAACCGAGTATTATACATCCCACTCATATAAGCCGACCCAGAAGCTCGCTGCAGCCTCCGAGACTGGCCCCGCAACCGTCATCATCGGCGGTATCGGCCTCGGCATGCTCTCGACCGCTATCCCTGTAATTGCAATCGTTGTTGCAATCGTGCTTGCATATCTTTGCGCAATAGGGTTCGACGTCAAGGATATGATGTCCGCCGAAAACCTCTCTACTGGTCTTTACGGCGTCGCCATTGCCGCCGTCGGTATGCTTTCCACCCTCGGTATCACTCTCGCGACTGACGCTTACGGCCCTATCGCCGACAATGCCGGTGGAAATGCCCAGATGAGCGAACTCGATCCCGAGGTCCGCGAAAGGACCGACGTCCTCGACGCTCTCGGCAACACGACCGCAGCTACCGGTAAAGGTTTCGCCATCGGTTCAGCCGCTCTTACGGCCCTTGCCCTCCTCGCTTCCTATATAGAGGAGATCAAGATCGCCCTCTCCCGCGCCGGCGAGATGATTGACGGCGTAGCCGGAAAGGTCGATGCCGCAAGCGCCTCCATCCTCGACGTCCTCAACAATTACAATGTCAGCCTCATGAATCCCGCAGTCCTTGCCGGCGTATTCATCGGCTCGATGATGGCCTTCCTCTTCTGCGGTCTTACAATGAACGCAGTAGGTCGCGCCGCATCCAAGATGGTAGTTGAGGTCCGCCGCCAGTTCCGTGAGATCAAGGGCATCCTTACCGGTGAAGGCACTCCCGACTACAAACGTTGTGTCGAGATCTCAACCAAAGCAGCCCAGCATGAGATGCTTGTTCCCGCCCTCATCGCCATCATCGTTCCCGTTGTAACGGGTATGGTTCTCGGTGTTGCCGGTGTTCTCGGTCTCCTTATCGGAGGCCTCGGCGCAGGCTTTGTCCTCGCCGTCTTCATGGCCAACTCCGGTGGAGCATGGGACAATGCCAAGAAGTTCGTTGAGGAGGGTCACTTCGGAGGAAAAGGCTCCGAGTGCCACCATGCAACCGTAGTCGGTGATACCGTCGGCGATCCTTTCAAGGATACGTCGGGTCCTTCCCTCAACATCCTCATCAAGCTCATGTCCATGGTCAGCATCGTTATGGCCGGTCTTACAGTAGGTTGCCACCTTCTCTAGGATTGACTTAGGTAACAGATAAGGGCGCCGGGTTATCACGGCGTCCTTATTTTTTTAGTATCTTTGCCGTTTGTATGGAAGAAAGCAAGGACATAATTTCGTCGGTAACCTCCAATGAGTACAAGGAGGGTTTCGTTACGGCCATAGAGCAGGAATTCATCCCGAAGGGCCTGAACGAGGACATAATAAGGCTGATTTCCGCCAAGAAAGGGGAGCCGGAGTGGCTGCTCGACTTCCGCCTGGGCGCCTTCCGGCGCTGGCAGAAGATGAGCGTCCCGAAGTGGGCCCATCTCGACATTCCCGAAATTGATTACCAGGACATAATATATTACGCCGCTCCCAAAGCCCCCAAGGGCGAGGGCGAGATAGACCCGGAGCTCGAGAAGACCTTCGACAAGCTCGGCATTCCCCTCAGCGAGCGTCAGGCCCTTGCCGGGAATGTCGCCTTCGACGCCGTCTTCGACTCCGTCTCGGTGAAGACAACCTTCCGCAAGGCCCTCTCCGAAAAGGGCATTATATTCTGCAGTTTCTCTGAAGCAGTAAGGGATTATCCCGAACTTGTCCGCAAGCATCTTGCGAGCGTCGTGCCTGTCGGAGACAACTTCTACTCCGCTCTCAACAGCGCCGTATTCAGTGACGGTTCCTTCTGCTACATACCAAAGGGCGTACGCTGCCCGATGGAGCTTTCCAGCTATTTCCGCATCAATGCGAGCGGAACCGGACAGTTCGAGAGGCCCCTTATCATTGCCGATGAAGGCTCGTATGTAAGCTATATGGAGGGCTGTACCGCCCCCATGAGGGACGAGAACCAGCTCCATGCCGCAGTAGTCGAAATCGTTGTCGAGAAGGACGCAGAAGTCAAGTACTCCACCGTCCAGAACTGGTATCCCGGAGACGCGAGCGGCAAGGGAGGCATCTATAATTTTGTAACTAAGAGGGGCATCTGCAAAGGCTCCGGAAGCCATTTGAGCTGGACTCAGGTGGAGACGGGATCCGCCATCACATGGAAGTATCCCTCCACGATATTGAAGGGAGACAATTCCTCTTCGGAGTTCTACAGTGTTGCAGTAACGAACAATTACCAGCAGGCGGATACGGGAACGAAGATGATCCATATCGGCAGGAACACGAAGAGCCGCATTGTGTCCAAGGGCATTTCCGCCGGCCATAGCCAGAACAGCTACCGCGGCCTTGTGAAGATGATGCCCGGCGCCTCCGGCGCGCGCAACTTCTCCCAATGCGACAGCCTCCTCATAGGTGACAAATGCGGCGCCCACACTTTCCCGGTGATCGAGAACGCCAACCCTTCGGCTGTCGTCGAGCATGAGGCGACAACCTCCAAGATAAGCGACGAACAGCTCTTCTACTGCAACCAGAGGGGTATCGGTCCCGAGGCGGCTGTTGCCCTCATAGTAAACGGATATGCAAGGGACGTCCTGAGCAAGCTCCCGATGGAGTTTGCCGTGGAGGCGAAGAAACTCCTTGCCGTATCGCTTGAAGGATCGATAGGATAATGAACTGGCTGGACCTCATATCGGCCGTGCTCGGCCTTACCTGCGTTGTGCTTGCCGGAAGGAACAGCAAGTACAATTTCTGGGTGGGATACCTTTATACTGCCGCCCTGTTCTTCCTCTTCCTGAAGAACAACCTCGTGGCCTGCCTCCTTCTCCAGCCCGTGTCCCTCGGAATAAATATCCTCGGCCACTACCGCTGGACCCATCCGAAGGAGGAGGACAGGAGCTCGGAAGACGACAAGTCCTTGAAGGTTACGATGCTGTCATGGACCGAGAGGGCCCTGGCCATTCTGTCGGTCGTCATCATAGCGGCCCTGTGGGGTTTGCTGCTCGACCGCCTTTTCCCCGCCGACCCCCATCCTTATCTCGACTGCTGCCTTACTGTCCTCATACTTGTCGCCCAGTTCCTGAGCGCGATGAAGAAATGGGACTGCTGGATAGCCTGGATGGTGGTGAATGTCGTCCAGTTCACCCTGTATATATGCGTGGGAAGCTATTTTATGGCGGGAGTGAGTGCGCTATATCTCGTCAACGGAATCATATCCCTCCGCAAGTGGATGTCACTTTATAGAAAAAAAGCTTGAGAAATGAACGATATTCTTCTTGAAATAAAGAACCTCCATGCCCGCGTGGGCGAAAAGGAAATCCTCAAGGGCGTCGACCTTACGATACGCAAGGGCGAGATACATGCCGTGATGGGCCCTAACGGTGCGGGAAAGAGCACCCTGAGCGCTGTCCTTGCCGGAAAGCCCCAGTATGAGGTAACCGAGGGATCCATTACCTTCATGGGCCGCGACCTTCTGGCGATGGCCCCCGAGGAGCGTTCCTGGGCAGGAATTTTCCTTTCCTTCCAGTATCCTGTCGAGATCCCCGGAGTGTCGATCACCAACTTCATGAAGACCGCCGTCGACTGCCGTCGTGAGGCCCTTGGCCTCGAGCCTATGCCGACTCCCGAATTCATGAAGCTCATGAAGGACAAGATGAATTTCGTGCAGATGAAGCCCGAGCTTAGAAAGCGCGACATGAATGCCGGCTTCTCCGGCGGTGAGAAGAAGAGGAACGAGATATTCCAGATGGCTCTGCTCGACCCCGTTCTCTCGATACTCGACGAGACCGACAGCGGACTTGACGTCGACGCCCTGAGGATAGTCGCATCCGGTGTCAACTCTCTCCATACTCCCGAAAAGGCGTCCATCGTGATTACTCATTACCAGAGGCTTCTCGACTATATCGTCCCCGATGTCGTCCACGTCCTCAAGGACGGCCGCATCGTAAGGACGGCCGGCCGCGAAATCGTTGCAGAGATTGAAGAAAAGGGTTACGACTCGATTGCGTAGAAGATGAAGAAGGTTTCAATCATATCTCCCTCCTGTCCCGCGTTCTCTCTGCCCGCCGAATATGCCGTAGGCGCCGGTGAGGAGCTCTCGCTCGTCATTGTCGTGCTCCCCGGCGTGTCCGTGGACATTCCTCTTGATATAACAATAGAGGGAGAAGGCGCTTCCGTGAACGTCGATGCGCTTTACCTCTGCTCCGGCTCCGAGAAGGTTTCCCTCAAGGTGAACATGAACCACGTATCCGGCGGATCCGTAAGCAACCAGCTTATCCGCGGAGTCGTCGGCGGCAACGCCCGCACTGATTTCTTCGGCCTCATCAAAGTGGCTCCGGACGCCCAGAAGACCGAGGCATACCAGTCCAACTACAACCTCCTTCTCTCGGAAGAGGCCAAGGTCGAGACCCGTCCCCAGCTCGAGATCTATGCCGATGACGTCAAGTGCTCCCATGGCGCCGCCGTCGGAAAACTCGACGAGGAGGAACAGTTCTATATGCGTTCACGCGGCATAACCCTCAAGGAAGCCCGCGCCCTCCAGATGATATCCTTTGTCAGCCCCGTCGTCGAAAAGATAGAGGACGAGGCGACCCGCACCCTTGTCTACAACAGTCTCAGGACGATATGATAAGCTATCCCAATGTCAAGATAAACCTTGGCCTCTCCGTCATAAGGAAGAGGCCCGACGGATTCCATGACATAGAGACCCTGTTCGTCCCTTATCACCCTATCCACGACACCCTTGAGATAACCCCTTCCGAGACTTTCTCCATAACGATAGAGAAGGATGGGGGCGCCGACTGGGACCCTATGACCGACCTTACTGTCAGGGCCTACAATCTCCTGCGTGAGGACTTCGGCATTCCTCCTGTGGCCATCCGCCTTGTGAAGACTTCGCCCGTGGGCGCAGGCCTCGGCGGCGGATCCTCCGATGCCGCCTTCGCCCTCCGCATGCTGTCGGACATGTTCGCGCTGGGCCTCTCCGACGAGGCTCTGGCCGGCTACGCCGCCCGCCTCGGGAGCGACTGCGCGCTGTTTGTCTACAACCGTCCGATGATAGGTCGCGGAAGGGGGGAGATACTGACTCCGTACGATCTCAGGGATATCGATTACGGCCAGCCGGGCGGCGAAAGCCTTCCCTACAGGTTGGAGGTCACAGTGCCCGAAGGGATAAGCGTCTCGACGGCGGCGGCCTATCGCGGCATTGTCCCCGCTCTGCCTGCAATCTCCATCGAAAAGGCCCTGGAAGGTCCCGTAGAGGGGTGGAAGGATACGATATTCAATGATTTCGAAACGACGGTCTTCAAGGCCTTTCCGGCCCTCGCCGAGCTCAAGGCCGGGCTTTACGCCTCCGGTGCCGCCTACGCCTCGATGTCCGGCTCCGGCTCCTCCGTCTATTCAATAGTAAAGAAGTAAAGATCCAGCTATGAAACACGAAATACCCGTTCGCTCGCTTGAGGAACTTCCCGCTGCGGCGAAACAGTTCCTGAAAGAAATAGGCTCGAACACCCTGGTTGCCTTCTATGCTCCTATGGGAGCCGGCAAGACCACTTTCACGACAGCTCTCTGCCATGAGCTCGGAGTGGGGGACGCTGTCTGTTCTCCGACCTTCACGATAGTGAACGAGTATGTAAGTTCCGAGGGGGAACACATCTTCCATTTCGACTTCTATCGTCTCACGAAGCCCTCGGAGGCCCTCGACATAGGTCTTTACGATTATCTTGACAGCGGCTGCCTCTGTCTTATGGAATGGCCCGAGAATATCGAGGAGCTTCTCCCCGACGAGACCCTGAAAGTCTCCATCTCCGTCCTTCCCGACGGCTCCCGCCTCCTCTCCTGGGAGGACTGACTTTAAAGTACGTAAATATTGTCGATGTAGCCGTTGAAGGAGTAGCGGGCCATTTTGCCGTCCTGCCAGAGTACAGGCCCTTCGGGCGTGTCCAGGGCGAGACGGAGAGTGCCCCGGGAATAGTCCATGGCGCGTTTTGAGTGGGGGACGAAGCCGTCCGGGAAGGGCTCCGGAGGGTTGTCTCCGATAGCGATGCTGTATTCTTCGCGTCCGTATGTCCTGAGGATAAAGGCGAGCTTGCCTCCGTCTTCAAGGATGTTGTAGAACTCGTATCCTTCGAAGTGGCTTTCTTCGTTCCCGTTGCGGAAGACTACAGCAGCGGGATTTCCTTTGTGGTCTTTGGCGGACACGAAGTTGAGGAACCCCTTTCCGTCGTGGAAGAACCATTCCTCGAGCCTTATGGAATTATATATTGCGTTCGGGGCGCCAATGTATACACCCTTGCCTTCCGATTGGATCAGGATGAAAGGGCCCACCTTCTCGTAGGCGTAGACCTTGCCGCCGTGGACAATCACCGATGCGATTGTCCCTCCGGCGGCCGGCTCGACGACCTCCCTTTCCACTCCGTTTTCGACGATTATGTATCTGCCGTCATTGTCGCGGTAGTGGAACACCCCATTCCTTATTCCTTCGGATGCAAGCAGACCTTTCTTTTTCAGCTTTGGGGAACCGTTGATGCGGTAAGTGAAGGAGGCTTCCGTGCTGCGGGGCTCGCTGACAGTCATAATGTGACCTTTCCCGTCATCCTCGAGAGCGGCGGTCATCTCCAGGGCCCGGTAGGCGAACTGCCGCATGCCGTCGGCATAGATGATGGTACTGTCCCCGACTGTTATTGTGTGGAACAGACGTCCGTTGGAAATCAGGCGGGTGTCGGCTTCCGCGGGGGCGGAGGAGCTCTCGAAGAGAGGCTCTCCGTCCCCCAGGAGGAAGACGACGTGCTCGGCCTCGTCGGTGGCATGACGCCAGTCGTAGCCCTCGGGATAGCGGACGCCGGAAAGGTAGACTTGGGGGCGAGTGTCAGCGGGCTTTGGTCCTCCGGGGTTTTCTCCGGGCAGGTGGGTCGCGGGGCCGGAGCCTCGGGCGCCGGAGGCGTCGAGGCCCTCCGGCCCGCACGACAGGGCCGTCACTGCCGCTGCAATGCATACTAGAAAATTAAGTTTTTCCATCGTTTTTTTGCTTGCAAAGTTGGCCTGTTGTTTATTTCCGGGATATTGGAAAGGCTAAAATCTTTTTTTAGGAGTCGAGGAGAAACAGAATCTTTTCTTTTTAATTGCTAACTGTGTGCAAATACTGGATTTTTAACTTTTTGTCCATGAACCGTGTACTGATCCTTACCGTTTCTGCGCTTGCTTTTCTATGCGCCTCCTGTACAGTCAATCAATCCTCCAATAACCTCCTCGCTCCTTATGATATGGAGATAGGCGAGGCTTACGACAGCCCTATCCGCTATTTTGACGGAACCGTTCCGTTCTACCGTGATGCCGAAGGGACTCTGTGGGGAATGTGCTGCGGCGACATGAAGATGTATCACGGAACTTCGATGGAGGATATGGTCGAGGCCTGGCCCTGTACCTTGAACTTCCGCCGCGGAAATGCTGAGACCGCATTTGCCGGCATCCCCTATCCCGAAGGGGTGAAGGCCCGCGGAAGCGTATGGCCTTTCGGCCTTTACATCTGCCCCGTAACCGGCCGTTTCTTCTGCTTCTTCCACAACGAGACCGGATGGGCCGGCGAAGGTACCGCTTATGACGCCTTCGGCCTTTGCGAGACCCCGAAATATGACTCTGACTTCCGCCATATCGGCCTCATGCATTCCGACGACCAGGGAAAAACCTGGGATTTCGACCGTTGGGTCGTGACTGCGGAGACTGTCTGCTTCACCTCCGAATATAATCCCGGTGCCGGCGTCATGATAGGCCAGCCTGCCGGGCTCATAAGCCTCGGCAGCGGCGACTTCACGACCTATGTCGACGACGAGTACATCTATCTTATCTACGACATCGTCAAGCTCGACATGGAGACCGGCCGTTTCTGCGAGTGTGACGCATACATCGCCCGTACCCGCAAGCGTGATGACGGCGTTATGGGAGACTTCGTGAAATACTATGAAGGCGAGTTCTGCGAGCCCGGCAACTTCGGCAAGGAGACCCCGATTGTCCGTGGCGCATGGCATGCCCGTATGGCATGGTCCGACAAGCTCGACTGCTATATCCTCTGCTCTTCTCCGATCCGCCCCGAGCCCTGGAACGGTATCTCCAACTACATGGAGCTCCGCACATCCAAGGATATGTTCAACTGGAGCGACCCTGTCTCCTATAAGCATGAGGGCCATGAGACCGAATATTTCGGCAACCACTACCAGGCTATCGTCTCCTACCATGGCAAGGGCAATCCGTGGGTCATCGAAGGCGATGACTTCACCGTCCTCGACGGTCATAACGGAACCGCCGTCACTGCCCACGATTTCCACATGAAACTGAAATAACACAATGAATATGAAACGTATTTTCCTTATCGCGGCCCTTGCTGCCGCATGCTGTGCCTGCACTCCCAAGGAGTTTGCAGCCGTAGAGTCCGGTACGACATTCGCCTATGACGCGCTCCTGCCTTTCGTAGAGAGCGGCGAGCTTCCCGGTGCCGTAAACATCTTCTACCATGACGGAGTCCAGGAGACATGCTGCGTGGGCTATGCCGACGTAGAGCACAAGCGCCCCATCACCGTCAATGACGTCTACATGCAGTGCTCCCAGACTAAGGGTTTCTGCGGTGTGACAGCGGCAAAACTTGTCGAGCAGGGCCTCCTGAACCTTGATGACCCCGTATCCAAATACCTCCCTGAATTTGCAACGCTCTGGGTCCTCGACAGCGAGGAAAACGGCGTAAGAACGCTTCATAAGGCTGAAAACGCTCTCACCGTACGCATGTGCCTCAACCACATGGGCGGCTTCCCCTTCGAGAGCTGCATCAAGAGCCGTGACATCCCCGGTGGCGGATGGTCCGGCGGCGCCAAGCTCCGCATCAATGCCGCTGCCGCTGCCGCCTGCCCCATAATGTTCGAGCCCGGTACGCGTGCGTCCTATTCCAACACCGGCATCGACATCGCTGCGGCTGTCGTTGAGGTAATAACCGGAATGGCTTGGGAAGACTATCTGAAGAAGGAGGTCCTCGATCCTCTTGGAATGACCTCTTCCAGCTTCCGTCCTACGGACAAGCAGCTTGAGAACAAGATTGAAATGTACTATCTGGAAGAAGGAAAACAGGCAACATGGGTGGAGCAGGACAACTGGCAGCAGCGTCCCTACAACGACTCCCATGTCTACGCTTCTGCAGGCGCCGGTCTCTGGACTACAGCCGCCGACCAGATCAAGTTCTACAAGATGCTCATGAATCTGGGTGTAGGCGACAATGGTGTGAGAATCCTCGAGGAGGATACCGTAAAGAACCTTCTTGCAGTATCCAGCCGCCCCGATTTCCTGAACGAGAGGGTTGATGACAGCTATTCCCTCGGTCTCTGGGCTCCCAAGGTCGACAGCGAAGAGCGCTGGTTCGGCCATGGCGGTGCATGGAACACCCATTGCGAGATCAACTGGCACACCAAGTCCCTCAAGCTCTGGGCTATCCAGCTCCTGGGATCCTACCATCCCTGGGAACCCGCTCTCAACAAGGCTGCCGAGGATTTCTTCGCAACAGTCGTGAGCACCGACAACGCCTACGTAGGCCGTACCGAGGAGTAATCTTTATAGTCCTCGCTCGTTAACTTGCTGATATTCAGTCTATTCCTATATACCGTCGCCGCAAATAACGGCGACGGTATTGTGTAAATTATTGTCAGTGACCGACTTAACCTTAATAGATTGTGAATTAATGTATTAAGTCATACCGTCGCCGGAAAATGGGGAGACGGTGACAATAAATAAGCTGATATTCAGCGAGATAGCTCGGATGTATTACTGATGCAAAGATTCTTTTTTATCATTCTTGTAGACTTCCAAAAAGATTTTTCTTTTTTTGAAAGCCTTAACTGTTCGCGTTGAGGATATTTGTGGAGTTAATAACGTTAATAACTCCATGAATTATGCTGATCAATGTATTCAGTGCGAAGTGTGAGGGGATAGAGGCGGCGAAGGTGACCGTCGAGGTGGATATAGCGCCCGGAATCGGAATCCATCTCGTCGGGCTCGCCGACGCCGCCGTAAAGGAAAGCCTTCTTCGCACTACGACCGCCCTCGTTTCGCTGGGCTTCCATATTCCCGGAAAGAAAATAGTAATCAATCTCGCTCCCGCCGATGTCCATAAGAAAGGAAGCGGGTATGATGTCCCCATCGCTATCGGCATAATAGCGGCATCCGGCCAGCGCGAGCTGGTCGATGCGGACAAATACATCATCATGGGCGAACTGAGCCTTGACGGCAGCATACGGCCGGTGCCAGGGGCGCTGCCGATAGTTGAAATGGCGGAAGAGAATGGGTTCAAAGGCTGCATCCTCCCCGTCGAGTCCGCGGCCGAGACGATTGACTTCGCCACTTGCGACGTGTATGGCGTCAACAATCTCAATGACGTGCTCGCCATACTCGAAGGCAGCATAGAGAGTGAGGCACTGCTCATCAAGAACAATCCCGAAATACAGTTCCTTCAGGAGGAACGGACCTCATCGTACGATTTCGGCACTTCCGTCATGGACTTCAGTGAAATTGTGGGCCAGGAGGGCGCGAAACGCGGGCTGGAGATTGCCGCCGCCGGCGGACATAACGTAATAATGGTCGGTCCGCCGGGCTCGGGCAAGAGCTCCCTTGCCAAGGCCCTTGGCGGCATCCTCCCGAAAATGACAACCCAGGAAGCCGTCCAGACGAGCAAAATATACTCTGTTGCCGGAAGGGGCAGCGGGCTCGGGCTGATGCGGGAGCGCCCTTTCCGGGCGCCCCACTACAGCGCCTCCCTCGCCGCCCTTCTTGGAGGAGGCTCCGACAACATCATGCCCGGCGAGGTGTCACTCGCTCATAATGGCGTGTTGTTCGCGGACGAATTCTGCGAAGCGCCCAAGCGCGCGATAGAGGCTTTGCGCGCTCCGATGGAGGACCGCAAGGTTGTCATATCGCGGTTGAAGAACAAGGTTGAATATCCGGCCTCGTTCATGCTTGTCGCAGCAACCAATCCATGTCCATGCGGATATTTCGGTGAAGGCGACCGCTGTACATGTCCGGTCGGGAAACGCCTCAGCTACCTTGCAAAGCTCAGCGGTCCGATCATGGACCGTATAGACATACAACTCTGGATGCACAGTGTCGATCCCAAGAAACTCGTTCGCGAAACACGTGCGGAAAATTCGGCAACCGTTGCCGAAAGAGTGATGAAGGCCAGGGAAATCCAGAAACGGCGCTTCGAAGGCGAGCCCTTCTCCACCAACGCGGAAATGAGCAACCGCCACATCAAGAAATGGTGCGTGCTTGATTCGGAATGCACGGATTTCCTTGAAAAGCTGATGAACAATCTCGGCTTGTCGGCCCGGGCATGCTCGCGCATCCTCAAGCTCGCCCGTACGATCGCTGACCTTGAAGCTTCCCCGTCAATCACCCTTGCCCATCTCTCGGAAGCGGCAAGCTACCGCTTCCTCGACAAAGTCAGCAGGATATGATAAAGTACCGCATTTTATCTAGAAACCTTTCTGATGGCGCAATGTGCCACATATGCTCCAAGGGAATACAGGGCAATATCATATTTTATGCTCTAGAGGATTACATCGTTTTCTTTACAATGTTTTCTTGCCTTTTGGAGAAATTCGGCATTTCATGCGTTGCTTTCGTGATAATGTTCAATCATTATCATTCCGCGGTATTCAGCCGGGATGCAAAGTCGTTATCCTCGATGATACAAGTTCTTGAGAGCACATTCGCCTTTGAATATAACCGTTGGCGAGGGACTTCAGGCAGTCTTTTCAAGAAAGAGTTTAACAGGTCAGTAAAAACGATACTAAAAAAGATGAGGGAGACAATAACTTATATAAACAACAATCCTGTGGTTGGAAAGATGTTTGACTCACCTATTGAGTATAAGTGGAACCTTTTGGCCTATAGGGACAGTTCTCACCAGTTCAGTGAGCCTCTTCCAAAACGGAGTGAGATGAGCAGGGAGTTGAAGTCTGCCATAGATCAAGTAGATACTTTGAAGAAGGGTAATCTCTATATCAGCTATTTTGCCGCGGCCCGCATCTTTCGAAGACTTTCTTCTAAAGAAAAGTCACAAGTTGTCGATTATATCATTTCCAGATATAATTTTTTAGACTTTCCGAAAATGGAATCACTCTATGGCTCCTGGAAAGATGCGATGACAGTCTTTGAGTCCAGCGCTGGTGGTGATCCGGATATTCCGGAAGACTGGGAAGATTATTCCAAATATCTTGAGATGATTAACATATGTCGGAAAGCTGGTTATGACATGAAAAAGTTTTGCCCTCATGAATTGGGAGAGGACTGCGTGGATGACCTCACCCGTTTGCTGGCTTCGTCTGTTAATGCTTCTTCCAAACAAATAAAGAAGTTTCTTCATCTTAAATAACGTTTAATTTCCTATTTATAAAGCACTTATATTCAACCCTCGCGGGAATTTCCAGCGACGGTTTGTGCAAATCCTCTGAAGGTCAGTAGCTTAGCTTAAACGATTGATTTGTAGTGCGTTAAATAAAACCGTCGCCGGAATTTGCGGAGACGGTTTTATTTAAAATACTGTTAGATAAATGGTTAACCTTTTTATGCTAGAAATTCACGCGGAAGCCGAGGTCGATCTGGGCGAGGAAGGGCTGCTGGGTGCGGATGGAGCGGGGCTGGCCGGTGTTGAAGTAGTAGCGGATGCTGGGGTCGATGTAGATGCCGAAATGGCGGGCGACATTGAATTCGACGCCGAGGCCAAGGCCGGCGGAGTACTGGAGCCCGTCAATCTTCTCCTTGTGGATCTGGGTGCCGTTTTCGGGGGAGACCATGCGGTATTTGTTGGAAAGACCCTTCTCGATGGTTCCTCCGGCGAAGGTGTAGAAATTAACGATGTCGGAGTTGATGATGTTGCAGTAGACGTTGACGGGGATGCCGATATAATGCATCTCGTTACGGATGTTTGAGTAGTTTTCGCTGGTGCCGTCTTCCTTCATGAAGACTCCGTCGAAGCGGCTGCAGAGGAAACTGTAGTTCACTCCAAGGCCGAGCCCCCACCGTTCTGTAAAGCCGATCTTGAAGGCAAGTCCGGCCGAAACAGGAATTCCGTAGACGGGAGTTGAGGTCTCGTTTACGGAAGTCTGTGGAGCTGTTTGGGCGGAAAGGTTTGCGGGGCGCTTCATCATTGCCGCGCCGGCTTTTGTGCTCGTGCCGTTGCTGGCGGCATTGGTATATGCGCCAAGGGATACGGTAGGACGGCGGGAGGACCTTGACTTGGCGGCTTCTTCGGGGAAGTCGTCGGCAAGGGGCTGAATAGTTTTGTTTTCGTAAGGTTTATCGTCAGAAACTTCCGGAGCGGAAGTCCCTTCATTTGTCGAAATGGTTGCCGGGGCTTCTTCGAAGCCGGAGGGAATCTCCTCTACACTTACCTGGCCTTCTCCTTCGTCAGCGGCTTCGGCCGTCAAGGCGCAGGGAACGGTGTTTATCGAGGAGGGCACCCTTTCAGCCATTGCCGGAAGGTTGCCGGCAAGGGCGATTCCGGTATCGGAGAGGGCGGGAACTTCGGTAAGGGCGGGGCCCACGTTCAGGATGTCGACAGAGCCGGCCCCGTTATGCTGGCGGGCGGTAAAGACAACGCCTACCGCGAGCGAAGCGGCCGCCAGGGTTGCGGCGGAAGCGCGGAGAACGCGCGAGAATACGGGGCGGCGGGAGGCCGTCGCGGCGGCGGGCAGGCGTCTTTCGACGCCGCTCCAAAGCCCGGCGGGGACTTCTTCCCGTCCGCTTTCAAGCGTCGACCTAACTATCCGGTCGAATTCTTTGTTTCCGTCGTATCCTGTCATAATACCTATCTTTTTTCAGCGATCCTTGCCTGGAGCCAAGCCCTTGCCCTGTTGAGCTGGGAACGTGAGGTCACTTCGGTAATCCCGAGAGTTTCAGCTATCTCTTTGTGGGAATACCCTTCAATCACATACATATTGAAGACCGTACGGAATCCTGCCGGAAGCCCGGCGATCAGCTCCATGAGTTCCTTGTAGCCTATATCCTCTATCTGGGAGGATGTCGGAGCCGACAGGCTCCTTGCGGAATCCAGCTCCTCGCTCATCTTTAGAGCGTCCTTCTTCCTCAGTTCCATCAGGGCAGTGTTGACAAAGATCTTTCTCGCCCACCCTTCGAAGGACCCGTCTCCCTTGTAGCTGTCGATCTTCGAGAAAAGAGTGACGAAGCCGTCCTGGAGAATGTCCTCCGCCGTTTCACGGTTGCCCGAATACCTGAGGCATACGGAGAACATAATGGGCGCAAGGAGGTCGAAAACCTCTTTTTGTGCCTTTCTGTTCCCCTTTTTCAGGGATTCGATAAGCTTGCGGTCGATGTTCTTAGCCACTCTCAAACGTTTTAATCCGTTCGAAAGGGCCGGAATTAAGATGCTCCGACTGGTCCGAACGTTGCACAAAGGACAAATTTAATGAAATTACACTTAAAAGTACTACATTTGTATTTGTATGTCGAAACGCCTGCAACATATCATCGTCGTCGCCTTGGGGCTGCTTCTGCTGCTCCCGCCGGCGGTGCGTGCCCAGGACAATCCCCGGGCCGAAAGCTATATGGTGTCCATACTCGAGCAGTACAATGCCCAGAAGTATGACGCCGTCATAAAGATGTGCCGCTCCCTTATCGGCTCCTGCCCCGACAATGATGCCGCGTATTTCTATATGGGCATGTCCCAGATAGCGACTGGTGACAAGGACGGCGCAGAGGAGAACCTCTCCCGCGCCGTGGAGCTCGACCCCTCCAATTTCTGGTACCGCTACCGTCTTGCACAATACTATGCCTATACCTCCCGCCCCGAACTGACAACGGCGATGTACGAGGATCTGATAAAGGATTTCCCAAAAAAGACTGATCTCTACTATGAGCTCATAGACCTCTACATGAGGGGAAAGAGGACTGAAGAAGCTCTCGAAGTCCTCGACAAGATAGAGACGCTCTACGGCAAGTCCGAGATGTCAGTCCGTTCCCGTTACGCGCTGCTTCTTGACGGGGGCAAGCAGGACGAAGGCCTCGCACTCCTCCGCGATTTCGCGGATGAGGAGAGCTCGGCCTGGGCCTTCTCTGTCCTCGGCGATGCCGCCGCGATGGACTATGACGACTCGACGGCTCTCGCCTGCTACGGCAAGGCCATGGCGGTCGAGCCCGAATATGCCCCGGCCCTCATAGGCCGCGCCGAAATCTACCGCACTACCCGCCAGTACACCCTTTTCTTCGAGGATCTCGATTCCTTTGCAAAGGTCGAGGAGGTGAACATAAAGGCCAAGACCGACTACTTCCAGAATCTTGTCAAGGCCCTGGACGCAAGGACAGTGAAGAACTACAAGCCCCAGATAGACCTCATATACGACGACCTCGTGGCGACCCACCCGCAGGACAGCCTCTGTCTGATTACTGCCGGACTCTACTACTACAAGATTGGAGAGAACGAAAGGTCCAAAGCCCTCCTGAAGGAGAATGCAGACCTTTACCCTGACGAAGTGAAGAATGTCGGCCCCTATCTCGAAGTCCTCTACTATACCGAGGACTGGGAGACCCTGGGCAAGGAAGCCCTCGCCCGTTATGAAGCCCACCCCTCGGAGCCCTCATACCTCTCGCTCGCGATTCTGTCTGCGTATGGGAAGAAGGACTATGAAGGCCTTCTTGAACTCCATAAACGCCAGCTCAAGGACTTCCCTGGCGACAGGAAAATGAGTCTCGAAGCCCTTTCCGGCATGGGCGATGCCTACCATCTCCTCGGCAACCAGTCCTCCGCCTACAAGTGCTACAAACAGGCCCTGAAGAAGGACCCGGGCTATGCCCCGGTCCTGAACAACTATGCCTACTACCTCTCCGAGGAAGGCAAAAAGCTCAGGAAAGCCTGCACGATGAGCCGGAAAACCGTCGAGGCCGAGCCTGACAATGCAACCTATCTCGACACTTACGGATGGCTCCTCCATCTGCTCGGCCGGGACGAGGAGGCAAAGCCGCAGTTCAAGCATGCAATGCTCTATGGCGGCAATGAAAGCGCCGTCATACTGGACCATTATGCCGAAGTGCTCTATTCCCTCGGTGAATACGAGAGGGCCTTCGTCTATTGGGGTCAAGCCATCGCAAGGAATACGGAGGGCGAAATACCCATGCTCGAAGAAAAGATCGAAGCCAGAAAAGCCGCAGTGAAGAAGAAATGAGCCTCGTAAGGAAAATATCAGCAACAATAGCCGCCATATTCCTTATGGCCGCCCTCGCGGCAGCCCAGGATACCAGCGCCCAGCAGAAACGCCTCCGCCAGCTCCAGAAGGACATAGAGGTGCTTGACGCCCAGATCGCGACCGCCAGCAAGCAGGCCGGCGATGCCCTCACGAAGCTCTCCCTGATCCGCACCAAGGTCTCCGCACGCCGCGAGCTCGTCGCAGAAAGCGACAAGGAGATCGCCGAGTGCAACCGCACGATAAGCCGTCAGCAAAGCCAGATAGACAAGATCCAGGCCCGTGTCGATACCCTCTCGCTCTACTACTCGAGGCTCGTCCGCAGCGCCTACAAGAGCCGCGACACGAAGAACTGGTACATGTATATCCTCGCGAGCGACAATATCTCCCAGGCCTTCCGCCGTCTCAGCTACTTCCGCTCCCTGTCCAATGAGCTCAAAGACCAGGCCGTGAAGCTCAGTGAGGCCCGTGCCGAACTCGTGATCCAGCAGGACCGCATGAAGGAGCTCAAGGCCGGCGCCGTCACGCTCAAAAAGTCGCGGGAGAAGGAGTTGGCCTCCCTCCAGGCCGAGGAGGCCGAAGCCTCCAGGCTGGCCTCCCAGCTCAAGAAGAACAAGACTAAATACGTGAATGAGCTCAACGCCAAGCGCAAGGAGATGGAAAAGGTGAACAGGGAGATAGAACAGCTGATCTCCTCCAAGTCAAAGGGCACTTCGACGAAGAAGGCCGCTCCTATAGACTATACCCTCGACTCCGAATTCTCCAGGAACAAGGGCAAGCTGCCATGGCCCGCCCTCGGACCCGTCGTGTCCGGCTTCGGCGTCAACTACCACCCCGATTTCGCCAACATCAAGATGCCCCAGAACAACGGCATCGACATAGCCCTCCGCAAGGATGCGACCGTCTCGGCCGTCTTTGACGGCACGGTCTGCCATGTCGCCGTGCTCCCCATCTATGGCCAATGTGTACTTGTCCAGCATGGCGGCTACTTCACTTTCTACTGCAAGCTCAAGAGCGTCGGCGTCAAGGTGGGGGACAAAGTAAGGACAGGCCAGACCCTTGCCCTTGTAGACACGATAAACGGAGCGACCCAGCTCCACTTCGAAGTATGGAAAGAAACAACGCCCCAGAACCCTTCGGGGTGGCTGAGGCCACAATAATGCAATAATGAAAAAGACAGTGTTTTTGACCGGAGCCACAGGAAACATGGGCTGGGCCGGTTTCAACGAACTCCTCAAGAAGAAAGACAGGTTTGACCTCCGCATCATTGCGCGTCCCAGCAAGAAGAACATCAAGAAGCTTGCTCCCTTTGCCGACGACCCTTCCGTCACTATCGTATGGGGTGACCTTTTGAACTACGATGACGTCCTCAAGGGTGTCGAGGGATCCGACTATGTCCTCCATGTCGGCGGAATGGTCTCCCCGGCGGCCGACTATTATCCGGAGAAAACACTGAAGACCAATGTCGGAGCGGCGAAGAACATCGCCAAGGCCGTTCTCGCCCAGCCGAACAGGGACGAGATAAAAGTCGTCTACATCGGCTCAGTCGCCCAGTATGGCAACCGTATGGGCGAGCGCCTCTGGGGCCGTACGGGAGATCCCCAGCGCGCCAGCCTCTACGACATGTATTCCGTATCCAAGTGTGAGGCTGAGAAGGCTATCGTGGATTCCGGCATCAAGAACTGGGTTTCGCTCCGTCAGAGCGGTATCCTCTACGGCGGCATCCTCCGCGTAGTGAACCCCACAGCCTTCCATGTCCCCGTCCGCGGAGCCCTCGAGTGGGCTACGATCGAGGACTCGGGACGTCTACTTGCCAATGTCGTCGAGGACAGTGTCCCCGATGAGTTCTGGAACCGTTTCTACAACATTTCCTCTGGCGAGGAGTACAGGATGAGCAACTTCGAGTTCGAGGAGAGACTCCTCAACGGTCTTGGCCTCCCCGGTCCCGAGAAGGTCTTCGAGCCCCAGTGGTTCGCCACGAGGAACTTCCATGGCATGTGGTACACTGACGCAGACCTCCTCGACAGCTACCTCCACTTCAGGTCCTACACTCCTGTAGACGAATATTTCCGCAATCTCAAGGCCGGTCTTCCCTGGTTCTACAAGCTCGCCTTCCTCGCTCCTGCCTGGGCTGTCAGGTTCTTCATGAAGCCTTATGCTTTCGAGAAAGGAATGGGCACGCAGGACTGGGTTAAGAACAACCCCGAAAGGCTCAATGCTTACTACGGCTCCCGTGAGGAATACGAGAATATCAGGACGTGGGCCCAGATGAGGCCCGGATACATGGAGAAGAACCAGTCCAAGGCCCTTGCCGACGGCGAGATAGAGATCCTCGACCACGGATATGACGAGTCGAAGTCGATCTATGAGCTCTCCGTCGAGGAAATCGGAAAGGCCGCGGCCTTCCGCGGCGGCCGTTTCCTTTCGACCGAGCTCGGCCCCAAGGGAACTCTCTACAAATGGGAGTGCGAGGAGGGCCATGTCTTCGAGGCGTCCCTTGAGTATGTACTTCTCGGCGGCGGATGGTGTCCCGAGTGCGGCTATCTTGTTTCCGAGCCTTATATGGAAACTAAGAACGCCTTCCTTTCCCAGATTCTCCGCTAGGCTAACTTATTGACACATAATCAAATAAACAAAACCGTCGCCGGAAATTCCGGAGACGGTTTTATTTAATGGGCTGATAATCAGTGGATTGGCCTACTAGAGATTGGGGTTCATGGTCTTCCAGTCCTCGACGGCGGGAACGATGCCGAGGGAGATGATCTCGTCACGCATCTTGCAGAGGTGCTCGTAGGATGCCTGGAGAGCGGCCATTTCCTCAGCGGTGCCGGCGGGAGCCTTGAAGCTTACGCCCTCGGCGTTGATGACTGAAGGCATAGCCATCATGACGTTCTTGTAACCGCACTTGTCGCAGTTTACATAGCAGCCGGCGGGCCAGTTGAACTCAGCGCCGCCCATAGCGGCCTCGATCATCTTGACAGCCTGGTAAGCGGGGCTCTGGAAGGAGCTGCGGCCACGGAGCTTGATGATGTTGGAACCACCCTGGATGGTGTTGTGCTTGATTTCCTCCCACTTGTCAGCGGGGATGTTGAAGTCTGCGAGAGGTTTGCCGTCAACGGTAACCTTGCTTGCGAAGACTGCCATAGCCTCGCCGTGTCCGCCGTAAGTGCGGGCATTCTCGACCTTGTACTGGGGAACACCGCAGTAAGCGGCGATAGCCTCCTGGAGACGGGTGGAGTCGAGGGCTGCGAGGGAAGTGAGCTGGTTAGGCTTGAGACCGGAGTGGATGAGAGCGGTGAGAGCCGTTACGTCAGCGGGGTTGAAGATGACGACTACATGCTTTACATCGGGGCAGTATTTCTTGATGAGGTCACCGAACTCGGCGGCAATCTTGCAGTTGCCCTTGAGAAGGTCTTCGCGGGTCATACCTTCCTTGCGGGGAGCTCCACCGGAGGAGATGATGTACTTGGCGTCCTTGAAGGCAACGGCGGGATCGGTAGTCCAGGCAACGCCGGCACCTTCGAAAGCGCAGTGGTAGATTTCCTCGGCTACGCCGTGTACGCCGGGTTCAAAAATGTCATAGAGACAGATGTTGGGGGTGAGGCCGAGCATGAGGGCGGTCTGAGCCATGTTGGAGCCGATCATTCCACCGGCACCGACAATAACGAGTTTCTCGTCAGTCAAAAAAGCCATAACTTGAGTTTTTTATATTTAGTTATTAATCGATTGTCATAGAGGCGCCCGTCTCCGACGGGACACCGGCCGTAAAACGGTCGCAAAGATACTAATTTCAAATGATTGATTTTCAAAAATATTCGTTGGACTTTATAAAAAATACTATATTTGCATCGAATTAACTATTTATGAAAACAGAGCCTCCCAGTTGCCCCTTAGCGGATAGTCTCTCTCCCGCCGCGGATCAAGTTTCTGATGATCCGTTGTCGGATAACGTGTTTATGATACTTGACGTGCTCTCTTCTGACCAGAGTCAGGAGCGGGTTCTTGTCTGTTCGTACTCTGCGGATGGAGGGCTTTCCTATGTCGGCTTCCCCGGAGATTATATTTCATAAAAAGCAAGTATTACCTTATTATATACCTATATGGGCCTGTATCTGAGAAAAATTCTCGACAACAAAGCGACTGTCGCAGTATGGCAGATTACCGAAAGCGAGCAGGAGCTTATCGACCTCTCCAGCGTCCCCACTGACGAGATGGAGGAAATCAACCTTATCCGCAGCGAAAGCCTGCGCAAGCAGAAACTCGCAGTGCGTGCGCTCCTCAACGAACTCTTCGAGGAGAAGGTCTATCTTTCCCATCACGACAACGGACGTCCCTATCTTGAGAATACGATAACCAACATATCCATCACCCACACCGAGAAATATGTCGCCGTCATAACCCACGAGGAGGACGACCTCGGTATCGATATCGAGTCCCTGGCCCGCGACTTCTCCGCCGTTGAGAAGAAGGCGCTTACCGAGGACGAGATCGACGACCTTGACGATGACGCCGAGGAGAAGCACGAGCAGCTCGCCATCTACTGGTGCGCCAAGGAAGCGATCTACAAGAGGATGGGCCAGAACCGCGTCGACTATTCCGAGCAGATAGAAGTCGAGAAGTTCACCCCCAAGGGAGAGGGCGAACTCGAGGCCACCTTCATCCACAAGGACGGCCACGAAGAGGATTTCGACCTCGAATATATCTTCTTCGACAACCATGTCCTCGTATGGGTAGTAGGATAGGTTTACAATGTTCCACTGTTCTACGGTAAAAATAACAAAAAAGTTAATCAATTTTTAACTTTTCAAAATTAGAATACGATTTAATTGCCTGTTAATCACCGATTTAACAGGCAATTTTTCGTGTTGTTGAAAACTTTTCTTGCACGAAAGAGAATCAGCGGAAAGCAAAAGGACTATCTTTGTCTCCGGTTCAGAAAAAACCGCAAAACCAACCTGAAATTAATCATATAGAACCCGGTTCACCACAAGCCGGGGTAAAACCTAACCCGCCAGCCTCAAACCGCTATGGTAAAGTATGTAATCAAAAGAGATGGTCGAAAAGTAGATTTCGACAAGAAGAAAATCATCGACGCCGTCCTCAAGGCGATGAACGTAACAGACAAGGGAGAGGACTTTGTACTCGCAGCCCAGATTGCCGTTGACGTAGCCAACTACGGAGACGAAGAGATGAGTGTGGAGAGCATCCAGGACCTCGTCGAGATGGAGCTCATGAACTCCCCCCGCAAGGAAGTCGCCAAGAAATACATTGCATACCGTAACCAGCGCAACCTCGCCCGCAAGGCAAAGTCCCACGAGATCTTCCAGGAGATCATCGACGCCCAGGCCAACGACATCACCCGTGAGAATGCGAACATGAATGCCGACACTCCCGCCGGCATGATGATGAAGTTCGCCTCCGAGTCCACGAAGAGCTACGTTGACGAGTGCCTCCTTTCCGAGGATGTCCGTGACGCTGTCAAGAACGGCTATATCCACATCCACGACAAGGACTACTATCCCACCAAGTCCCTGACCTGTATCCAGCACCCTCTCGACAAGATACTCGAGAACGGTCTCAGGGCCGGTCACGGCGAGTCCCGTCCCGCCAAGAGGATAGAGACTGCCGCCGTCCTTGCCTGTATCTCCATGGAGACTGTCCAGAACGAGATGCACGGCGGTCAGGCGATCCCCGCTTTCGATTTCTATCTTGCACCTTTCGTCCGCAAGACTTTCCAGGAGGAGCTCAAGAAGCTCGAGGCCTACGACGACCAGGACTACTCCCGTCTCTATGACGTCGAGATCTCCGACTATCTGCGTCACGACCTCACCGGTCTCAAGGGCGACGAGAAGGCTGTACAGCAGGCCATCAACCAGACCGTTGGCCGCGTCCACCAGTCAATGGAGGCCTTTGTCCACAACATGAACACCATCCACTCCCGTGGCGGTAACCAGGTTGTCTTCTCCTCCATCAACTACGGTACCGATACTTCCGCCGAGGGCCGCTGTATCATCCGTGAGATTCTTAACACCACTTATGAAGGCGTCGGCAACGGCTCGACCGCTATCTTCCCCATCCAGATATGGAAGAAGAAGAGAGGCGTCAGCTATCTCCCCGAAGACCCCAACTACGACCTCTACAAGTTCGCATGCAAGGTTTCCGCCCGCCGCTTCTTCCCCAACTTCCTCAACCTCGATGCGTCCTACAATGTCGATGACGCCTGGAAGGCCGACGACCCCCGCCGCTTCGAGCACGAGGTAGCCACCATGGGTTGCCGTACCCGCGTATACGGAAACAAGTTCGGTCCCAAGACCTCCATCGGCCGCGGTAACCTCTCCTTCACGACGATCAACATCGTCCGCATCGCTATCGAGTGCATGAACATCGAGAACAAGGAAGAGAGGATCGCCGCCTTCATGGAGAAGTTCGACTGGGCCCTCAACATCGCCGCAAAGCAGCTTGACGAGCGCTTCCAGTTCCAGAAGACCGCCCTCAAGAAACAGTTCCCTCTCCTCATGAACGGCCTCTGGCTCGGCTCTGACAACCTCGAGCCCAATGACTGCATCGAGTCCGTCCTCAACCAGGGTACTCTCGCCATCGGCTTCATCGGCCTCGCCGAGACCCTCATCGCCCTCGTCGGCAAACACCACGGCGAAAGCGAGGAGGCCCAGGAGCTCGGTCTCCGCATCATCTCCCACATGGCAGAGAAGATCAACTGCTTCACCGAGAGCTACCAGCACAACTATTCCTGCTTCGCGACTCCTGCAGAAGGCCTTTCCGGCCGCTTCACCAAGATGGACCGCAAGAAATTCGGCAACATCCCCGGCATTACCGACAAGGACTACTACACCAACTCCAGCCACATTCCCGTCTACTACCATTGTACTCCCCAGCACAAGGCGAAGATCGAAGGCCCCTACCATAAATATGAGGGCGCCGGCCATATCTTCTATGTAGAGATTGACGGTGATGCAACCCACAACCCCGAGGCGATCATGGCTATCGTCGACCTCATGGACAAGTATGATATCGGATACGGCTCTGTAAACCACAACCGCAACCGTTGTCTCGACTGCGGCTATGAGGATGCGACAGAAGGCCTCAAGGAGTGCCCTCACTGCCACTCCACGAACATCGACACTCTCCAGCGTATCACCGGCTACCTCGTAGGTACGACCAACCGCTGGAACAGCGCCAAGCTTGCTGAGCTCAAGGACCGCGTTGTCCATAAATAAGGCTCGGATGACAATCAGAGTACTTGATATTTTGGAGGAGACCATGGCCGACGGCCCTGGTCTCCGTACGTCTATATACTGTGCCGGATGCGCCCACCACTGCGAAGGCTGCCACAACCCCCAGTCATGGGACTTCAAGGGCGGTAAGGACATGGAAGTTGAAAAGCTCCTCGAACTGATAAAGTCCGACGAGTTCTCCAACGTGACCTTCTCCGGCGGAGACCCCTTCTACCAGGCCGAGGCCTTTACCGAACTTGCCCGCAGGATCAAGGAGGAGACGAAGAAGACGATATGGTGCTATACAGGCTTCACAATTGAAGAGATCAGGGAAAACCCGAAGATGGCGCCCATGCTCGACTACCTCGACGTCCTTGTCGACGGCCCCTTTGTCCTTGCTCTCCGCGACACCCAGCTCCACTTCCGCGGCTCCTCCAACCAGAGGATAATCCACCTCCGCGAAGAGAAGGAAGAGGAAATCCCCGGCACCGTAAAGGTCATTCCGTTCAGGTAATTCCACTAGTTCATGTGGAGAATGTTCTTTGGCTCGGGGAGATCCTTGTAGCTGAACCGGTAACTCTCTCCGTTGGAATTGCGGAACTCGGCCGAGAACAGTGAGAACCTCTCTTTTGCTTCGTCATCGCGTCCTATTTTGCGGAGGGCATAGACGCTGTAAACGATAGCTGTTTCTGAGATAGGATCTATTGACGCAATCATGTCGGCGAGTTCTATCACTGCAAGATGGTCAGATTCGGTGTATTTGTCCGATATGTTCTTCTCAAGAAAAGAAAGGCACAGCTCTTCCATTTCCCCTTTGAACTTGTCCAGCGCCGGATTGTTTATATTGGCAAGGAATTTTCCGCGGGAGATGGCTCCAAGGACTTTTCCCTTGTCTGGATTATCTTTGTGGAGCTCTTCCCATACCATCCACCCGTCACAAATGTCAGGAGTTACGAGTTCAAGATGATAATGTTTGTCGCTGAAACTGATGTTTACTCCGTCAAGGGCTTCAAGCCTTTTTCGGAGGGTGTTGATGGCGACGCCTCGTGAATTTCTGGCCTTGTCTTCGTCCTTGTCGGGCCAGAAGATGGCACTCAATCTTCTTGAGGATAGTCCATGCTCACGATATTTTATGAGCAGCAGTAGAATTAGGATAGACTGGGCATAAAATGATGTAGTGGTTTCCTGTCCCTCCCTGCCGTTTATCTGAAAGTCGCCGAAAGTGTAGATGCGGTTTGGAAGATTTGTGAAACTATAAATTTTTTTACTGGGGTTTTTCTTTGATAATATGTAGAGCCTTGAAAGATTTCTCTTGCGCAAGGTTTGAAGCAATAGGAACAATATTGTACTTACGACGGTTACAACAATAAATATTATTATCGCCAATAAGACAAGAAGAGGCACTTTGCTCGTGTTGAGATTTTTTGTGCTCAATGGGGGAAAGGACATGGTATAGACCCCAAAATCAGTCTTGACGTCATCAGGCGAGACTTGTTTTACAATAATCAGTTTCTTCAGAGATTCGTCGTAATACAGATTCGCATTGGTGCTGATTTTATCGGAGTTTATTTCAATGGGATCACCATATGCCTCGTGGCTCCCGTCCGCAATCGAGAAGCGGTACAGTTGAAGCTTGGACTCCGTCTTATATTCCGGATAGCATACGACATAGATATCCTTGTCAGTAGCGACGAGGTTCCTCACAGGAACCATCTCCACGTCCGGAAGCTTTATTTCCCAACATTTTTCTGTCGATCCGTCTGAAAGCTTGACGCGATACAGGTCGTACTTGTATTTTCGTCCCACCACGACTTCTCCACACTCATTTCCCATACCGCCGAAAATATATACATATTCTCCGTCAGGACTTGTCCCTGCGGAGCAGAAGTATCTGGGACTGATTTCCGAGTCCTTCCCGTTCCATTTCGGCACCCAACCGTTCTCCCTGTCAAATTCGAGGAATTCATCACTGAATACGGTAAAGCCGTACCCGCCGAAGATGGAATACCTGCCGTTTGCGCTGTCAATGAAACTCGCATGATGGAACCGCGAAGTATTCGGGCGGTTCGTTGTCCAAGCATCCGTCCATTCTTCCTCGGCCAAGTCGAGTCGCGCAGCCATTGCTATCTTCCAGTCTGTTGTCCTTGTCTCATAAGCAATTATGGATTCCCCGTCCTCAAAAGCAAGGCCTTGCTCCAGCAACAACGGGCAATCATTCTTGAGTGTAGTTGAAATTGACCTGTTTGAAACAAGGTCATATGTTGTAAGCAGGTTCTTGTAGAAGAAATAAACTTTATTGGACACTTCGTCATATAGGGAACCTCCGATAGTTGGGGCGGTGATATTCATCACGTTCTTCCATTTAAGAGATTCCAATACCAGCCATCCGGGATTTTCAATCTGACCGCGTACAAGATGGCGCGAATCGACAGCATGGTTACCGCTTGTCTCATCAAGCGGGAACTGGTAGCATCTCTTCCCGTCGTCAATCTGCAGACATCTTATTGCAAAGGGAGGTACTTCAATAAGATGGCCGGTCCGGCCGAAAGATATTGACAGCCTCCTTTTCTTTGAGGGGAAGTCATAAGCGGTTTCCCATTTTCTCTCTCCAACTTGAAGGCTGATAGCCCCTCCAGCGAAATCCATTTCAAAACACACCCTGTTCCATGTCATTTCCCGGAGTTCTTCCATTTTCAAGTTGCCTTTTATGACACTTGTCTTGCCTTCTTCATTGATCCGGATAACGATTTCCCCATCGCGTCCATCTATCGACATGTTCCAGATAAAATCATTATCGCGAGAATCTGTTATCCTAAGTATATAGCCGAAACAATCTATGTGGTGCGGAGAGTACTCGAATGATATTGCAAGTTTATCCTTAAAACATCTGGGATTCTTTCCGAAAACCACATATGAAGTCCTTTGGTTTATCGGGTATCCAAGTCCATGAAAGAACACACCTTGAGCATCGGCCGCTATCGAAACTGAGATGAAAAGCAATAGTGAAAAGAATATCTTCCGCATGATAACTCGTTGTTATTGAACGCAAATATAATAAATTTAATATTACTTAAGAATTTTCAAACATGCTTAACTAATATATAATATAATTTTTAAGTGTCAGCTTTTTACTTTGTAGAACAAAAAATTTAGTTAGAGTAACACTACACAACACTTTAATCAATTCTTAATTCAAATCAAAAATGAAAAAATTATTAGTTATTGCTCTTTCTCTCGCAGTAGCACTTTTCGCTGCTTCTTGTGAGAAACCGAATGAAGTGTTTGATAAGGCTGCGTCAATCGCAGAGCTTACCACTCAGCTCACTCAGATGGATGCCCTTCTCAATGCCGCTGAAATCGGTACAAAGCAGGGCCAGTACACTCAGGAGGCCTATGACAAACTCAGTGCTGCATACGATGCTCTTGAGAAAGTCATTGCTGATTTCCAGGCCGACAAGGGCTCGAAAGATGCTTTCGACAAAGCTCTTAAAGCAGCCAAGGATGCAATCGCAGCCTTTACTCCCAATGCAGAGGATCTTCCTTTTGAGTCCAAACCTGCATACCTTTGGTCCAACTCAACGTTTGGATATGTTGATTTCGGTCCTGTTGCAGAGTATGTAAACTTCGGTGAGCCCGAGAAGGCTGCCGCTCACACTCTCCAGTTCACTGTAGAATTCTGGGCTTATCTTCCTTACTGGGAGGATGCTTGCTGGCGTATGATTCTTGGTAACATGACTGAAGGTGGTGCTGTTTATCCTGGAGGATGGTGTTTCAATGTTTACGACAATGGTAAGCTCCGTGGAGTCCACAACATCGTAAAAGAGGACAAATCCCACGGTTGGAGAGAGTCTGACTTCAGAGTTGACGGAGAAACTGATGTCCGTCCTATTGTCGCCAACTCATGGCATCACTTCGCAATGGTAATGAATGACAAGAATGCAACAAACCTCAACGATGGACAGGGCTACGGTATGAATTGCTACCTCGACGGTCAGAAGGTTTGTAGCCTTGGTTTCGATGCTGATTTCGCCGGATATAGCTCAGACAACGCCGGAAAGGGTCACACCTTCATCTTTGCTCGTCCTGTTGATCAGAACGGTACTCCCGAAGACGCAGCCAAGACTCGTGACGGTCAGGGACATCTCCCCGGTTCTGTCAAGGGCCTCATCCTTTACAACAAAGCTCTTACTGCTGCCGATATCGCCGACCTCTATGATGGCATGAGCGACTACACTGACTTCGAGAGCAACGTTGTCATCGCATGGCCTCTCAACGCAACAGTTGAGGACAGCCAGAACATGAAGGATGCTACCGGCAAATTTACAGCTAAACTCTGCAACGAAGGTGAAGACTTCGGCTTTATCGAGGGAACCCTCAAAGACGGAGACAGGATTGTTGACCGCCGCAACTAAAAGGAATCTTTCTTCGTGATTTAATACTTGGGGGCGGACCCGCGTCCGCCCCCTATTAATAAAAATTGACAGTTGCATTTCATGAAAAGACAATACTTGTTCTTATTATCGGCTTTGCTGATTTGTATAGGCTGTTCTCCTGAGACAAGACCCGGCGGGAATGATTCCGGTAAGATTGCGGATGGGAACTGGCCCTCCGTCGTTGAACGTGAAAACGGCCATGTGACTCCGTACATCTCCAGGATGCCCAAGTACTATTGGAATGTAACGGGATGTATATTTACCTCCACCCAGAATGACAAGGGATGTGCCTCGAGTACGGGAACCGGATTCCGTAATCACGTCCTTTTTCAATCTCTGGTCGGGCTTGCCCATCGTGCCCTTGAACGCGGAGAGAGCGATATCGCACTCTGGGCCGGTTCCGGTGCCGAGCAGTATGGATATAAGAATGTCCATGAATGGCTGGATGGGGAGGGAGTCGAGTCTTTGGGGACAATAAATCCCCAGCAGCTTGCGCTTCTCGGTGAAAACGAAAAAGGCTCCCTCAGGAAATTTATAGACGGATATGTTCTCACCGATGTCAGGAACAATTCAGAATGTGTTTCTGTCGCAACCGTGGCATCCCATGTGTACAACGCGATAATAGTTGACGTGGATGATGAGGAGATATTCAAGGCGGCCGGATTCAGGATGCTATATGATGCAAGAGAGAAGAAACTTGCAGATTCATGGGCTGAATTCAAGGATAAATGTGCAAACAATGCTCTTGTGATGATTCCCGTATGGATGGGAGAACTCAGGGGATATGCAATTGAGCACGGTCTTTTCTGCTTCAATGTCCTCAAGGAAAAGGAAGAGAGCGGAGGGAACAATCTTACCTTGTTCAGAGAAGTTAACACATGGCTCCAACCTAATTCCCCGATTTATGGAGCCTCAAATTACGACGAAGGCAATACAGCCTTCATAATATCCAAGTATGGGAACAACTGGGTCCCCTACGACTGGGGATACAATACGGGGATAACCTCATTGTGTTATCCTGACCGGCGGGAAGGAATTGCGCAGAACACGTTCAATCCTGCTGTTATTGACTGGTCGGTCAACGACACTAAGAACTTTGTTAATTTCTATCTCTCAGATGGCGACAACGTTCAATGGGAGATGAACGATTTCGGTTCCGGGTATTGGCTCAAAAATCCCTATAACGTCAAGACAAAGATGTCATTTGGACTATCGATGGGTCAGCTGTCCCAGATTGCACCGTCATACCTTTCGGAATTGCTGACCTCCATAAATTCAAGGACAAACCACATTTTTGATAGAGGAAGCTATTATTTCATAGATTATCTCGGACGCGGCAAGAACCGTGAGGAGGTTCTCTGGCAAATGGCAAAGGAAACCGCCCACCAGATGAAGGAGACCAACACCCGCGTTCTGGCCACCGTAAGCTGGGAGGATTGCCACAGTAAGGCATCTGTCCAGGGTTATCAGGCGATGGTGGATGCCAATGATGAACTTGACGGCATCTTCACTATAGCTTATTCTCCGTATGCCAAGTCATCGGAGGAAATAATATGGGTCACCAACAGGAAGGGAATAGACATTCCCGTAATCCGGACGACCTATTCGATTTGGAACACCGGATCCTCGAACCATCAGGACGAGGGTTCACCTACATATATTGCCCATAGGCTTAACAAGCACAACCAACAGTTCAACCTGGTCTGCGTTCACTGCTGGAGTGATTTTGCAGACACAGGCACAAGTGATGACGAGACGTCGGAGAACCGCGGAGGCACACTCCGAAGCGCCGGGGCCGTTGACTCATGTATCAGAAGGCTTGACGATACTTATAAAGTAGTCACTTTGAATGAACTTATATGGCGGATAAGAATGAAATACCGCCCCGAGCAGACAAAGAAAGTCCTCGGACTTGACTAGCAAACCAATTTAACATACACATATATTATTAATTTATGAACTATTTGACCAAATTCTTGTCCAGAGCGGTAATTCTGGCTGCGGCCTTCCTTTTTGCGGGTCAGGCCTTCGCGCAGAATGTATCCGTTTCCGGAGTAGTTACGGACGTTTCCGGTGCACCTCTCCCGGGAGCTTCCGTATTTGAGGTTGGCACCAGCAACGGTGTCATAGCCGACATTGATGGCAAATATTCAATCAGCGTGAAGCCGCAGGCAACACTGGAATTCTCCTTCATCGGAATGCAATCCCAAAGCTTGGCGGTTAACGGTCAGACTTCCATCAATGTCTCTTTGAGCGAGGATACTACTCTTCTTGAAGATGCCGTCATTGTCGCTTACGGTGTCCAGAAGAAGGCGACGCTGACAGGTTCTGTCGCTTCGATCAAAGGCGATGCTGTAATTCAGACGAAGGATGTTAACACCCAGAACATGCTTACTGGTAAGGTCGCTGGTCTCAGGGTCGTCCAGAACTCTTCCGAACCGGGCTCCTTTGACTCCTCCATCAGCATCCGTAACTTCGGAAGTCCTCTTATCATCGTGGACGGTGTTCCCAGAGGCAATCTCGGCCGAATTGACGGTAATGACATAGAGTCCATTTCCGTCATCAAGGACGCCTCGGCGGCTGTTTACGGAGTAAAGGCGGCAGACGGTGTCATCATCATTACGACCAAACAGGGAGCAAAGGACAACTTCCATCTCACCTATGATTTCGACTGTACACTCAGCACCCTTACCGGAGTTCCTGAAGCACTTGATGCTGTCGAGTACATGACCCTCTCCAATGAGGGAACCATGAGGAGCTATGACAGTCCCAGCAGGAAGTATTCACAGTCTGAGATGGATCCATATTTAAATGGTAATCTCAAATCGACAGACTGGTATGGTTCAACACTTCGCAAGATTACCCCGAGCTACAAGCACACCTTGAGCGCTACAGGAGGTTCCGACAAGGTCCAGTACTACCTTTCTCTCGGCTATGTTGACAATCAGTCATTCTACAAGACGAATTCCCTCCATTATAAACAGTACTCTTTCCGTTCCAACATTACTGCCACCCCCTTCAAGGACCTCAAGATTACGGCAAACCTCTGGGGCGAGCTTGACAATAAGGAACAGCCTATCGGCAGCGCTGGCTGGACACTTCGTTCAGTATGGCGCCAGAGGCCGATGGAGACAGTCTTTGCCAACAATGTTGAAGGCAAATATCTCAAGCCTTCCCTTGATGGATACAACCCGGTCATCTTTACTGATATCGACCAGATGGGATACAGCAGGAACAACCACAAGTTCCTTCAGTCCCTCTTCTCAATCGAATATTCGCCTTCTTATATAAAGGGTCTCTCTGCAAAGGCTTCCGTAAGCTACGACCTTACAATCAGTGACAACAAGACCAACCAGAAGGCGTACAGCCTCTTCGAGTATAACTCCACGACTGAGAAATATACGGAGAGTGTGCTGAATTCCCCTTCATATGTCCAAAGAAGTTATCAGTCCGACCAGGCGATTCTCATTGACGCATCCCTGAGCTACAACAACACCTTCGGGAACAATCATGTTGGAGCCCTTGCCCTTTATGAGGAGCACATAGAGTCCGGTGACGGTTTCTATGGACGCAGATATGTCAACTTCCCTCTTGATGAACTCTTCGCGGGTGAATCCGAAGGTCAGATAGCAAACACAAACAGCGTTTATGAATATGTCAGCCGAGCCTTTGTCGGACGTATCAATTATGATTACGCCGGCAAATACCTTGCGGAGTTCAGCTGCCGTTATGACGTTTCCTCACGCTTCTCTCCCAAGAAACGTGGAGGCTTTTTCCCCGGCGGCTCGATAGGCTATCGTATTTCTGAAGAGAAATTCTGGAAGAGCTCTTCCGCTCTCAGTAAGATCAACAACCTTAAGGTCCGTGCATCATACGGAGTCATGGGCCGTGATAATTCTCTGGATTTCCAGTTCCTTACAGGTTATTCATATCCTTCAGGCGGATATCTCTTCGACGGTAAATATGTCGGAGGAGTCGCGGACAAGGGACTTGCCAACGAGGATATCACTTGGGAGACTTGCTATACTCTCGATGTCGGTCTCGACCTTGAGGCCTGGAATGGTCTTCTCGGATTTAGCTTTGACTATTTCAACCGTCTTCGTACAGGGATCTTTGGGACAAGACTCCTTACTCTTCCCGAGATATCCGGAACGTCGCTTCCCCAGGAGAATCTCAACAGCCTTCGTACGACCGGTTATGACATGCAGGTGTCTCACCACCACCATGTAGGTGATTTCTACTATTCAATATCCGGCAACCTTTCATTCGCCTTCAACCAGAACCTCTACAGGGAACGTTCGAGAGCCGGCAACTCATACGAGAACTGGAGAAACAATGACAGTTATCGTAATACGGGCATCTGGTGGGGTTATGGTGCAGAGGGAAGATACGATAACCTCGGACAGATCTATTCCAGCAGCTATGCCGGACATGCCACCCTCCCCGGAGACTTCATATATGAGGATTGGAACAATGACGGCTATATCAACAATCTTGTCACTCTCGTGATTGGTTATAATGGAGAACCTCAGATATACTATGGTTTCGGTTTCCAGGGTTCATGGAAGGGTCTTGACTTCAATATACTCTTCCAGGGAGCAGGACGCCATTGGGTATATTACTCGGAAGTACTCGGCACATCCCTTTGGGGAGGAGGAAACTCTCCCGACTACTTCCTCGACAGGTGGCATCCTGCAGATCCGGCTGCTGACCCTTATGACCCCGCAACAGAATGGGTCAAGGGAGAGTATGCCTTCGGTGGAGCCAGCGCGAACGAGAACTCCGAGTTCAGAATCCAGAATGCAGCATATCTTCGTCTCAAGAGTGTAGAACTTGGCTATACCCTTCCCAAGAACCTGCTTCAAAGGATTCATGTAAGTTCCCTCAGGTTCTTCGTGAACAGCTACAATCCTCTCACAATCTCTAAAATCAAGGGTCTCGACCCTGAGCATTGTTCAGGAAACGGTTATCTATATCCGATCAATACAACTATCAGCGTAGGTGCACAGCTTAAATTCTAGAGTGTTATGAAGACTGGAAAAATTACAAATCTTGTCCTTGCGACAATCTGTTCGGCATACCTTTGCGGCTGTGGTGACATCGACGTCCAACCCAAGAATATGGTAAGCGACGAAACCGTATTCAGTTCCGCTTACGGTATTTCAGCCTATTTTGCCAACCTGTACGGAAACTGCAGGATGGAGGATTTCCTCTTTACAATAAACGAAGGTTACTATAACATCCATGGCTGGGAGTACAGGCCCGTCTCGGGTCTCACAGGTGAGTTCCTTTGCCGTGACATCCGCTCATGTGTCTATGAGGATGACGGTACCGACGAGGGTTACCCTACATGGGGCCCCGCATTCAAGAACTTGAGGAAGATCAACTATTTCCTCAAGAATATTGAGAATTACAAAGAGAACCTTGATGAGGCTTTCTATAACCATGTAAAGGGTGAGGCCCTCTTCCTAAGGGCTTACGATTATTTTGAACTCGTAAAGAGATATGGAGGTGTCCCCTATATGAAGGAAATCATAGATTATCCCTCATGCGGTTTCGAAGGTACCCAGCTTCCCAGAAATTCTGAGGAGGAGTGTTGGGATTTCATCATAGAAGACGCCCACAATGCCTATGAGCTCATGTATGAGAGGCCCGTCTCGACAGGACGCGCAAGCCGTTACACAGCAGCCGCTCTCGAGTCCAGGGCTGCTCTGTTCGCAGGTACAATTGCCGAATATAATAAAATTGAACTGACAGACCCCGCAACGGGTAAACGGCTCTGCGGAGTCCCCTCCGAAAAAGCAAAGGATTATTTCGTCAAATCAATAGAGGCCGCGCGTCTTGTTGAGGGTCACGCTTCTCTGTATAACAAGTTCCCTACAGATAAGGTTGCGAATCTTGTCAACCTTTTCCTTGACGTAGATAATCCTGAGGCCCTTCTCGTGAGACAGTATTCGAAAGATGACGGTTTTGCTCACAGTTGGCAGAAGTTCATGCTTCCCCGTCAGGTCGTTGTCGAAGGTCTTGGTTCTTCAGGATGCCCGACGCTCGATTTTGTCGAGATGTTCGACGGCATTCCAAAAAATGATGACGGAACATGGAAGAGCTTCAATGATGACGGCTCCTTCATCATGTACGATAACAGGTATCAGCCCTTCGAGAATGCTGAACCCCGTCTTCTTGCCTATGTCCTTGTTCCCGGTGCTACTTGGATGAAACAGGAAATCGACATTCGCAGGGGCATTTATGTGGGTGATCTCCATGACGGGAAGATTTACGAGTCAGACCTTCCTTTGAAGAGCAACGAATACTCTCACTACAGCAACCTTGATTCAGGAGGAAAGGTTTATGACGCCGGTTCAAAGGACGGTTCTTCCAACAATCCTTATGTATTCGACGACGGAACCAAGATGGAGCCTTGTGGAATGAGTGGATGTTACAGCGCTAATGATGAGTGTGCATGGTCAGGATTCTCTGTCCGCAAATTCATGGATGAGGAAATGGATGTCGCTCTAGCATATGAGAACAAATGTGAGGCACCTTGGATTGATATGCGTTATGCGGAGGTCATGCTCAACCGCGCTGAAGCGGCCGTTGAACTGGCGGAGAATTATGGCGTTGCCGATTATCTCGCTGAGGCCAATGATATGATCAGCCAGATTCGCGACAGAGCGGGCGCTGATCCTCTCACCGATCCTCTTACTGTTGAAATCGTAAGAAGGGAAAGGCGCAAGGAGCTTGCCTTCGAGAACAAGGTTTACTGGGATCTCATGAGATGGAGAGTGTTCCATCTTGAGCAGGATGACCGCCACTACAAACAGCTTATGCCTTTCTATGTTCCCCCTGTAGGAGCGGGAGGCAATTGCACCGCTTCCGCAAATGGTGGAAAATATATCTACCATGCACGTCTTGGTACTGGCAACCAATTCACCTTCAATCAGAAGTACTACTACAAGGCGATACCCGGTTCTGAAATCAACAGCAACTCGGCTCTCGTCCAGAATCCCGGCTATTAACAGACAATATGATTATGAAGAAGATACTTATTTATTCATTAGGACTCATTTTCATTCTGGGGATTTCCGCCTGTGCGACCATCGATAACTATGATGGTCCCGCTGAAACTTTCTGCGGAAAGATTGTTGACCCCAGCGGGAACCTTGTTCCCTGTGAGTACGGCGGAGTCCGCATAAAGATGATGGAGTACAGCTGGGATGAAAATCCCACGCCGTATTACATGTACGTCCAGGCAGACGGAACATTCAACAACGACAAGGTCTTTGCGGGGACATATGGCGTTCAGCCTCTAGGACCTTTCGTCCCGTATGAGAACGAGGAAACCGTCAAGATAAGCGGTAAGGTTGAACACATTTTCAAGGTTGAACCTTTCCTGAATGTCGTTTTTGTTGAAGAGCCGACAATCAAGGAAGACGGTCGTATTACATGTAAGATCCGTGTTGACAGGGGAACGGACAATCCCGATTATCTCCTCAAGAGAATTGAGGGCTCAGACGGGAAGGTCACGTTTGAAAACGAGGTTGATTACATTGCCCTTTTTGTTTCTGAAACCCCTCAGGTCGGAAACAACAATTGGATCACTACGTATTCTTATAGGAAGAATTATACCAAGGATGCGGCCGAGGAACTCCTCGGGGGAGAAATCAAAATTACAACCAAGACCGCCCTTCCCGCAGGAAGGACTTGGTGGATAAGGGCCGCCGCACGTGCAAACATTGTTGTTGACGGGTCGTCAAGGTATAATTATTCCGTCCCTGTACGCATCGAATCATAATAAATGAACAAAAGAATTCTCACAGCAGCGATTGCTGTATTTTCAGCCATGACTCTTGCCGGATGTACAGAATCCGGCAGGAGCCTTACATCCTATGTCAACCTTTTTGTCGGTACAGGTTTCACCGGGCATACTTATCCCGGTGCCACAACCCCGTTCGGTATGGTTGCGGCCAGTCCTGATACAGACAATACAGACTGGGACCACTGTTCAGGCTACAAATACGAAGACAATACAATTATGGGCTTCTCCCAGACTCACCTGAGTGGTATGGGTACTGAAGAGATGGGCGATATGCGTCTTATGCCTATAACGGGCGAACCTTGTTTTGAACCTGGGCCAAAAACGGATCCCGACAGGGGCTACCGTTCCCGCTTCTCCCATTCTACAGAGGTTGCCCGCCCCGGCTATTATGCCGTGACCTTGGATGATTATTCCATCCGGGCGGAGATGACGGCAAGTCCACATTGTGCCATCTATCGTTTTTCTTTCCCGGAAAATGAGAAGGCTGGAGTTGTCTTTGACATACGCAATGGCATATGTGACAGAATTCTTGATTACTATTTCGAGAAGTCCGGTGACCGCTCGATAAAGGGTTACCGCCGTACGTCCTGTTTCCTCGTGAAAGATCACGGCTATTATGGCTGGGCAGAGTTTTCAGAGACTCCTCTGAGCTGGGAAACTTCCGATGACGGGATGAAAATGTATGCTGAATTCAAACCCGGTTCCACTCTCTACATAAAAGTTGGTATGTCAAATGTCAGTGATGGGGGAGCGAAAATGAACCTTGACGCTGAAATTCCCGGTTGGAACTTCGAGCGCGTCGCAAAGGATGCAGACAGGCTCTGGGAAAAAGCCCTTTCAAAGATTACTGTCGGCAAGAATGAAAGCGAAGAGAACAAGTCTCTGCTTTATACATCGCTTTACCATACCATGATGTCTCCCAACATAATAACTGACGTTGACGGTGGATATTATGGCTGGGACCGGGAAATTCACGCCTCTTTGGACGTAAAGTACACAACCTATTCCCTGTGGGACACTTACCGTGCCCTGCATCCCCTCTACAACCTCATATATCAGGACAGGAATGTCGAATTCATCAATTCCTGGCTGGAGAGGTACAGGCAGATAGGCTATCTGCCCATTCTGGAAATCGGTATCAGCGAGACTTTTGCGATGATAGGAATCCATTCCCTTCCGGTTCTCGCTGATGCCATTATCCAGGGCATTCCAGGATTCGATTATGAACTGGCTTATCAGGGCATGAAGGAACTTGCCCTTAACGATACTATGCCCCACACAAAAGGTATCGCTTATTTGAAAGAACTGGGTTATCTCCCTACCGAACTTGAAAACAATTCCGTATCCAAGACCATGGAGTATGCATATGATGAGTGGTGCGTGGCAAGGGTCGCTGAAAAACTCGGACATGAGGAGGATGCAGAATATTTTTATTCTCTCGCAAGAACATACAGGAACGTTTACGATCCGGACAGCGGTTTTGTCCGCGGACGTCATGAAAATGGCAATTGGAGGAAACCTTTCAATCCCTTCCAGGTCACATCATGGGGCAAACAGGATTATACTGAAGGTAATGCATGGCAGTATCATTTCTATGTCCCCCAGGATGTCAATACCTATATAACCATGAACGGCGGAGAAGAAGCCTTCGAGAAGAAACTCGACGACATGTTCTCCATCGAACTTTCCGCCGACAACATCGACATCCCTGACGTGACCGGTCCCAGCGGCCAGTATGCCCATGGGAACGAGCCGTCACATCATGTCGCTTATCTGTATAATTTTGTAGGCAAGCCGGAAAAGACCCAGGAGATGGTTGCACGCATCAAACGTGAGATGTACACTCTTGATCCTGACGGGCTTTGCGGCAACGATGACTGCGGACAGATGAGTGCATGGTACATCCTGAGTGCCGTCGGGTTCTACCCGGTCACGCCCGCGATAGGATATTTTGTGATCGGAACGCCCACCTTCAAGGAGATGACCCTTGAACTGTCTTCCGGCAAAAATCTTTCAATAAAGGCTCCCGAGGTATCTCCCGAAAACGTTTATATCCAGTCCATGACTCTTAACGGGGAGCCCTATTCCAAGTCATGGATAAGCGTCGAGGACATAATGAACGGTGGAGAAATCTGCTTTGAAATGGGACCCGAGCCGTCCGCGTGGGGAACAGCACCCGAGGACAGGCCGGTTGCTGTGATTGAATGACAATAATGAAAGCAAGGCTCATATTCGCGTTGGCAATAAGTTCAATGATCGCCGCTTCCTGTGCCGGTGATCGGTTGGACTATGTCAATCCGTTCATGGGGTCAATTGCTGATAACGGCGGCCTTACTCCCGGAGCCTGTGTGCCTTTTGGTCTTGTAAACGTATGTGTTGACAATAATCCATACGGCGGTGCGGGATATGATTATTCAAAGGAGGAGGCTCAATATATTTCTGTTACAAGGATACCTGGGATGAAACCGGGCGAGGGTTGTGGGGGACTTTTCGGTCTTAAACCGGGATATTACTCCGACACACTTCTCCTTGTCAAGGGTTCAGAGAAAGCACACCCGGGATATTATGCCGGGAAATTCAGTGACGGGACAGCGTTTGAACTGACAGCAACGAAGACTGTTGCAGTGGAAAAATACTCCCTCGGTCCTGACAGGCGTCTGTTTTTCACGACATTGAGCCAGTTTTCAGACAGAGGGAATTCCGCTGTGATTGAAGTCCGGGATGAAAGAACCCTTTTCGGACTGGCTAAATCAGTTACAGCACATGCTGCCGGAAAATATACACTTTTCTTTGTACTAAGTTCTGACAAGCCTTTCAAAATTGTCTCCGGAGACCCAACTTACAAAGGCCTGCAGTTTGATGACAGCGAGGTCGAGGTTAGGATAGCCCTTTCCCCTATAAGTTGTGACTATGCTGTTGAGGCTCTTGATTCTCTTTCGGCAAAGAGTTTCGATGAGGTTCGAACGGCCGCAGAAAGTTCATGGCGGGAAAAACTCAGTCGTTTTGACGTCAAGGGTGGAACAAGAGAGCAGAAAACGCTGTTCTATACCTCTCTTTATAATCTGTACCATAGCCCCGTTGAAGTTACGGCGGAAGACGGTTGCTATTATGGGACAGACAATGAGTACCACGATTCCGATGGGCACAGGTACTACTCCGGATGGAATATGTATGACGCATTCAGGACCAAGTTCCCTCTTCTGTCAATAACAGATGTCGAAGAAGCTTCAGATATAGCATGGTCCTTATGTGCTCTTTACAGGAGCGGGAAGAAAAATTGGGCTACATTTTACGAATCGGCTCCCTCTGTCCGGTCCGAACATGCCGTCATAACGATTCTTGATTATCTGGAGAAAGGAATAATTGCTCCGGGAACAGTCGAAGAAGCGTATGCAGACATGAGTGCCGACATGAAAGTCCGCGGAAAGCAACGGAAGGCGGAAGAACGACTTTCCGGAGCTTATGATCTGTGGGCAATGTCAAGGATAGCCGGTTTGCTCGGCAATCAGGATGATTCGGTGGCATGGTCCATTGCGGCAGATTCCTTGTTCAATGTTACATGGGAGGACAATTTCAGGACCATTGATGAGAACTACTTGAATGTTGACAGGGAGGTGCTCGGGCGCGACTCACGAGCTCAGGCGCGTTGGGCAGCTCCGGTATTCAATTCTGAAGAGGAGGAATTTCTGGACAGGTTCTTCGCTGATTTTCTCTATGACGTAGGTAATCCGGACAATTTCTCTGCTCCGTTCCTTTATGATGACCATTCAAGAACCTCCGAAATAATTCGAGAATACCTTGTCGGGGACCGTACGATACACGAATACAGAGGTGGAGAGCGTTGCGCTTTCCCTGTTCTTGGACGGGCTGTCAACAATTCCCCGGATGGTTTTGCCAAAGGAATTGGGGAACTGGACGGGACCCTGAGCGCCTGGTATCTCTTTGCCCAGATGGGCTTTTATCCTAAAATCCCCGGAATTCCGGAATATTCCCTGTTCACTCCATATTTCACCAGGATAACAATGAATCTGGGTGAAAACAGGAACATAACAATAAAGACATCGAGAAGGGGGAAATATTCGAAGGGAAAGCCGTTAAAGTCCGTTTCAGTAAACGGCGATGAACTCCCGGAGCCTGTTATAGGCTACGATTTCTTCCGTGAAGGAGGAACAATAGAATTCAATTACTAACACCTAAATATTATCATTATGAGGAAACATCTTGTTTTCCTTATGGCTGCAGTTATAGTCTCTGCAAGCTGTACTTGTAGGAATTTGGCAAAAGACGGTTACTGGCTACCTTATGTAGATGCTATGCCTGAATCTTATTGGAATGTCATCCCGGACGGAGATGCCAGGAATTTCTTCCTGTGCGAGTCCGAGACCGGACTTGCTGCAAAGGCTTTGAGGGATGGGAAGACAACGGTGGCAATCTGGGAAAGCAGAAATCCCTACAACAGCTATAAGAGGATAAGGGCGGACTATGATGCCTCCGGAATGAAATGTCTTGGCGACATCACTGCGGTTGACCTTGCCCTTCTTCCGGAAGAAGCCTCCGGCAGTCTTCGCAAGTTCTTCAAAGGATATGTCCTTACGGATTATGACAACAATCCGGAGAGCATGACTGTTGCTGTTGTGGCTTCACATGTTTACAATGCGTTGATTGTGGATGTCAAACTTCAGCCGGCATTTGAAGCAGCCGGTTACGACATGCTTTATGATGCGACGGGCAAGACAACAGAGGATTCATGGCGTGAGTTCAAGGATAAATGTAACAACTCTGCATTGATCTTTGAACATGTAACCAAGGCGGAACTTTCGAACATTGCAATAGCAAACGACTTGTTTGAAATGAACATAAACAAGAAATTTGCGACCCGCGAAGGCGGAAACAACATGGAACTTTTTGAAGAGGTGCTTGCCTGGCTTGCACCCAACGCCCCCTGCTATGGAGCAGATGCCGGAAACGATGAAGGAGAGATGGACGAGGTCATATCCCGTTACGGTTGCCATTGGGTTCCTTTCGACTGGGGATACAATACCACAATGACTTCTTTCAAATACGAGGATCGTCAGGAAGGAATAAAATACACTCCCCTTGATCCGGTAACGATAGATTATTCCAAGGACAAGAGGTTTGTTTCTTATTACATGTCAGATGGTGATAACTGCCAGTGGCTCATGCAGACCTTCGATGACAACTGGTACATGGATCCTTTCGTATCTAAAACGAAATGTTCCTTCGGCATGGCTGTCGGAAATCTTTCTATGATAAGTCCGGTTCAGGCCAAGCATCTTCTTGACACAAAGGATCCGTCATCCTCCATTTTCGAGCGTGGAAGTTATTACTTCCTCGATCAGCTTGGAGAATACAAGGACAGGGATGCAATACTGAAACAGATGGCTGAAGCCCAGGCCGCGCAGATGAAGCGCAGCGGTGTTGTCCTTCTCGGTACGGTAACCAGAGGCAAGGTCGATACAGAGGAGGCGATGAAAGGGTACCAGGCCCTTGTGGATGCGAATGACGATATGGTGGGAATAATAGCAATAGCGTATTCCCCATATGCAGATTCCAAACAGGAAATCCTTTGGGTTACCAACAAGAAAGGCATTGACATACCCGTCATAATGACAACCTACTGTATCTGGAACAAGAAGGACTACAATGATCCTGATGAAGGAACGCCGGCATACATTGCCCACAAGATGCTCTCTGACCAGAAGAAATACAATGCAATATGTATCCACTGCTGGTCACGATTTACTGACATAGGTGACAGTGATGATGAACTTGCAGAGAATCTCTATCCCGGGAAGGATGCGCCCCAGGTCGGACGGGTAGAGTGCGCAGACCTTTGCACACGTCGTCTTGACGACAATTACGAAACATGTTCTCTTGAAGAACTTTTCTGGCGTGTTCGTATGGAATACCGTCCGGAACAGACAAAAGCCCTTCTTAAACTGTAGCCCCGGATGAGAAGGATTGTCGCGCTCATACTCTCTCTTGGCGTGGTTGTCGGATGTATGTCAATTGACATAGATACTCCGGAAGTCACGACTGTTCCTGAAGCCTATAAAGACATTCTGGAGGCATATGAACAGGGTCAGAGTTATATCGGTCTGGAGTATATCGGGGCTGATAGAGTACGGCTTGCCTTCCATGACAGGGCTATTGAAGTCAGCAACAGCGACCTGATGATATACCGGCGCGATGAAGAGCCGGTTATCTCAAGGAAAAACAGATGCTGGACGGTGGATGGCACTTCGACAGGGGTAAAGATCTCGGAGAATCTGTCAAATAAGGCCGCATATCCTTTCTATTTTTGTCAGGCAGGGGAAACGTTCAATGTCTATCTGTCAAATGGGAATACGCTGATATTTCCTTCGTACGCCGAGGCCCGTGGTGGAGATGAGTCGCAATTCACGATACCACAGGTTTATCTGTATGTTAACGGCACTGTCCAACGACATACATTCATCGATGGTTCCATTAGAATAAAGGATCCGTCAAACGAGTATTCCGATACAGCGTACATAGCGACAAAAATGCAGATAAGAGGAAGAGGCAATACCACTTGGAATTCTCCGAAGAAGCCTTACCGCATCAAATTGTCTGAACCGCATAAAGTGTTGGGTATGCCTTCCAACAGGGATTGGAATCTTATCAGCAATTATAATGACAAGACTCTCATCCGGAATCTGGTCGGCATGGAGCTTTCGCGTATAGCCGGAATGGACTGGACCCCTAGATGTCGCGTGGTGGAAATGTACTACAATGGGGAATATCAGGGACTTTACAATCTCTTCGAGCATAAGGAAGTCGCAAAGAACAAAGTCAACATAAATCCTGTTGCTGAGAATGCAACTCATGGCTCGACACTCGAAGGAGACTATTACGTTGAAATAGAGTCTTCCATCGAGAATATGGTGGACCCTGTGTATTTTATTTCCGACTACGGTTCGGTGATCTGCTGCGTGGATCCGGAAAATCCCAACGCAAAGCAGAAGTCTTAGCTGCACGGCGTGTTCACAAATTTTGAGAAGGCTCTGAGGGGGAATGATTTCAAGGACCCGGAAAAGGGCTATGCGGCGTACATTGACGTCGATAGTTTTGTGAATTTCTTCATAGTCCAGGAACTGTCCAAGAATATTGACGGCAATTGTCGCAAAAGTTCTTATATGACAAAAGAAAAAGGCCGTAAACTCCGCTTTTGCCATGTCTGGGATTATGATATGGCCTTTGGTGTGGCTAATTTCTTCCCCAGCAATGAGGGCCAGGGCGGCAATGGTCCCACCGGGTGGTGGGTCAAATGTTATGGCCCTGGAAACAACTACAAGGGAGGTTGGTATTATCGCATGTTTCAGGACCCTGCCTTTGTCAGGAAGGTCAGGAAACGCTGGAACGAGCTTTATCCGGAGTTGTCCCGTGTTCCGGAATATATGGATTATGAGATAGCAAGGATGGGATCCTCAGCAATAGAAAGGAACTTCGATAAGTGGAGGATCCTGGGAAGCAGGACATATGAGGAGCATGTGAAATTCCTCAAGGATTTTTATGTTACACGCCTTGAATGGATGAATAAGGAAATATCCAGTTGGTAAAGCATATTATGATGAAGATACGTCATTCTATTTTTTGTGTCTGCTGTGTCGCGGCCATAATGCTCATGGATTCATGCACACACGATGATCCTGTCGGGGATATGCCCGATCCGGTGATTCCCGTTGACGGACGTCCCATCTATAATGATATTGCAGACGGGCTTCCTGTCCTAGTGCCGCAGGCTCCTGCATCCGAAATAGATGGAGACGAGATTTACCTTGTCTACCCCGACGGATCTGCCTCCCTTCCTTTGGTCGCTTCCCTTATTGGTGTAGTGAATAAAGTGGCTCCACGAGCCCTGCTGGATATGGAACAGCACGCTTTCTGGTGCAACGAGCTCAAGAAGGCCCACGCGACAAGAAGCATATCTGCTACAGAATTCGTGGAAATCTGTGGGAAATATGCTACGGGCTATATTCTGTATGACACGGATATTTCCGCACGTACGGCCGCCTCTCTCGCCGGTCCCATCAATGCTGTAATCATGGATAAGGAGACTGCGGGACGATTTGGCGCCTCTAGCGGGATACGCAAGCTTTATGACTGCAGCGGTAAGGACGAAAGTTTCCTTGTCAAGGTTTTCACCAAGAATGCAACATGTTTCAATCTTGACGGTTTCATTCAACCGTTGCCTGATTCCGGACATGCCTATAGAGGTGTTGATTTCGCAATCGCGACGAACCGTCTGATCATGGTGGGAAAGAATCAGGAAAATATCTGGAAGACGATATTCCGCCGACTTCATACTCCGGCAGCCAAGTGGGGATATGGGCAGCCGTATGGTGACGAAAAAAGGGATGTCAATTTCGGTTCAACCATGGGGGTATATACAATTCCCTCTGACTGGCAGATCAACTACTCATTCTATACGGCATACACAGAGGAGCTCAAAAAACTCCCCAATAGGAGTGACGACCTTGCCGATATCAACAGGAAGAACGTTCACTATGTCATGATTAAATGGAGTGACGGCGACAACATAGACTGGGTACTCAAGGATTTTGTCTCCTCCAAGAACTATTTCAGCGCTCCTGAGGTCCCCGGATATAAAATCAACTGGGGGTTGCCCCCGGCTATTACGCAGATGCCACTCCAGTTCAACTGGTTCTGTGACAATACTCCGGAGGGGAGTTACTTCCTCTGCCCGACTTCGGGCCTTGGATATGCTTATCCTTCTGTAATGAAGGATCTTTCAGAGTATGCAAGACAGACAGAAGAGGCGATGGAGAAAGCCGGGCTCTCTTATCTGAATATCCTTGATCTTCCGAAATTCAATACAACGGAGAAGGATGCCCTCGGGACTATGCTTGCTGAGATGCCGTCAGTCAAAGGCGTCCTGTATATGAATTATGACAACTATGCCCAGGGCGCAGGCGCTATGTATAAGATAGGTGACATCCCAGTCGTTTCCTTCCGCCATCGCCTTTGGAAAGGGCTGGACCCTTATGAAAAGGTTGCATCCGAAATTAATTCAGCGTCCCGTGATGTGACAAGGATTGACGCCTATTCTGCTGTTGTTGTCCATGCCTGGAGCTATTCTTCAGCCGATGTAAGACAATTCATCGATTTGCTGGATGATGACGTTGTCCTTGTAAACTGCGACGAGTTCTTCCAGCTTATAAAAACGAATGTAAAATAAAAGAAATGAAACGGATTGTCTCGCTTTTCGCCATGCTGCTGGCATTCTCATTCTGCATGTCGGCCCAATACTATTCAAACCTTGACAGGTATAAAACTGCCAATGAAGACGTGATATCGTCCGGCATCAGGCCCAAGGCTGTATTCATAGGAGATTCAATTTTCGATGGATGGTATGCCAACGTGCCGTCGTTCTTCGATGACAACAATTATCTCGGAAGGGGAATCGGTGGTCAGGTAAGTTCTGAGATTTTGCTCCGTTTCCGCAAGGATGTTGTGGAGCTTGCTCCCAAATATGTTGTCATCCTTTGCGGTGTCAACGACATAGCCATGAACCGTGGCCCGATTGATATGGCATATACGATGGCGAACATCGCCTCGATGGTGGAGATGGCCAAAGCAGCAAAGATAAAACCGGTTGTATGCCTTCTTTTCCCCGGCCCAAAAATCGGATGGAGAGAAATTCCGGATGCCTTTGAAAAGGCAGAAACCCTTAACTCGATGATAACTGAATATGCCGCAAAGAATCACGTTAAGTGCATGAAGTTCTTTCGGGATGTCGAAACTGTGGATGGCTCCCTTCCAAAAGAACTTTCCTTGGACTCCATCCACCCGAATGTTAAGGGTTATGGAATCATGGCCGATGAGATAAAGCGAGTTCTTAAATAAATTCTGGTTATGAGACGTATATTTTTGATTCTGGCGGCATTTGTGTTGCTCATTTCATGTAATTCCACTCATCAACTGTGTGATTATGTCAACCCATTGGTCGGCACTGCCTGGAACGGCCACACATATCCAGGAGCGTTCGTGCCTAACGGATTAGTGTCTCCAAGCCCTGACACTCACGACTGTGGATGGGAGCATTGTGCAGGTTATAAGTATGAGGACACCACCATTATGGGTTTTTCCCAAACTCATCTGAGCGGTACTGGTGCAGCGGATATGGGGGATATAAGGATTGCTCCGATAACGGGTGAACCGATATATGAGCCCGGTTTGCAAGATGCTCCTGAAACTGGTTTCCGCTCCCGTTTCAATCACGGAACTGAAATATCCCGCCCCGGATATTATGCGGTGACTCTTGACGATTACGGCATAAGATGCGAGATGTCTGCGACGGAACGTTGTCCGATATACCGCATTACATTTCCCGAAGGAAAGAGAGCCGGTATAATAGTCGATCTTAAGCATGGTGTCGGAGATATTCCTGCATCCTGGACCTTGGATGAGGTGGACAATGCTCTCAAGGGAAGCCGCAGGTCACGAGGATTTATCGGAGACCATACTTATTATTTTTATGCAGAGTTTTCCAAGAGCCCCCTTGGATATGAATTCAATGAGGATGGAAGCGAGGTCTATGTGGAGTTCCCGGAGGCCTCGGAAGTTGTGGTCAGAATGGGCGTTTCTACTGTTTCGACAGAGGGAGCACTGAAGAACCTCAGGGCTGAAGTGAACCACTGGAATCTTGAAAAAGTGGAAAAGCAGGCCCGTGCAAAGTGGAACTCTGCTCTTTCCAGGGTAAAGATAGCAAAGGCTCTGGGCGAAGATGACAAGGCGGTTTTCTATACAGCTCTCTATCATTCCCTTGTCGCTCCTATAGTTATCAACGATGTTGACGGTAGTTTTTATGGATTTGACGGAGAGGTTCACCATTCTGACTCATCGATGTATACAACATTCTCGCTGTGGGACACCTACAGAGCAGAACACCCGTTCATGAACATTGCATATCAGGATATGAATGTTGAGTATATCAATGCAATGTTGGAGATTTATCGGGAGAGAGGTCAGCTTCCGATTCACGTGTTTGGAATTTGGGAGGTTTATGGTATGATAGGATTCCACTCTCTTCCCGTTCTTGCCGATGCAATAATGCAGGATATAGGAGGATTTGACTGGGAACTTGCATATGAGGCCATGTCCAAGATGGCTCTGGACTATTCATACCGTTTTGCCAGTGGACTTGAGCCACTCCAGAAGATGGGATATATTCCGGCGGAATCAGAAAACCAGTCTGTCTCAAAGCTTCTTGAATATTGTTATAATGAATGGTGTGTAGCCCGAGTTGCAGAAAAACTCGGAAAAAACGAAGATGCGGAACTTTTCTATGAACTTTCCGGCTGTTACAAGAACGTCTTTGATGAAGACCTGGGATTCATGAGAGGCAAGGATTCCATGGGTAATTGGGTGGAGCCGTTTGATCCGTATAAGACGGGGAACAGCTACTATACTGAAGGAAATGCATGGCAGTACAATTTTTATGTTCCTCAGGATATAACCACATATATTGATATGATGGGTGGAGATGAGGAGTTTACAGCCAAGCTGGATGAAATGTTTACTACGGAACTTGATGAGGACAAGCGTACAACGTTGGATGTTACCGGGCTTATCGGTCAATATGCCCAGGGTAATGAGCCAAGCCATCATGCTGCATACCTATACAATTATGCAGGAAAGCCTTGGAAGACTCAGGAGACAGTTGCACAGATAAAGAGGCAGCTATACACGAGTGCTCCGGACGGACTGTGCGGAAACGAAGACTATGGTCAGATGAGCGCCTGGTACATAATGAGCGCAATAGGATTCTATCCTGTAACTCCCGGAGCCAATTATTATGTGATAGGGACTCCGACGTTCCCTGAAATATCCATTGACCTTATCAATGGAAAGACTTTTACTGTCAAGGCAGTTAACCTGACCGAAGAGAATATATACATACAGAGCGCCACATTGAACGGTCAACCATATTCCAAGTCCTATATTATGACTGAAGATGTCCAAAAGGGTGGGACCCTTGCTTTTGAAATGGGTCCTGAACCGAATTTGGAATGGGGATCCAAACAGGAGGATCGTCCTGTAATCAAATTATAGAAAACATGTTAAGGAAAGAAATAACAATTTCGGCAGCAGCCCTCGTTGCTAACGCTCCTTCCAAGACGGTCATCCTGATAGGGGACTTCTGTCTGGACGTTTACTATCACATTTCCAGTGCAGACCTGGAGCCGTCCGTCGAGACGGGGCTTATGGTCCGCAAGGTCAGCCGGCTTCAAACGAGTCTTGGCGGCGGCGGAAATGTTTTTGCGAACCTTGCGGCACTTGGAGCCGGAAAGATAATTCCGTTCGGCGTTATCGGGCCTGATATGTTCGGCATAGAGATGATGCGTCTCATGGAAAAGGCACATCCGGGATGTGACTCTCTCTTTGTGCAGGAAGAAGGATGGGTGACTCCGGCATACATGAAACCCATTCTGGACGGAGCCGAGCAGGAAAGGATAGATACGGGGTTGCGAAACTCAATAAAGGAGGAAACCGTTGAGGCCATGCTCGCAAAGCTCCATGAGGCTGTCAAGTCTGCGGACATTGTGATGATCAATCAGCAACTTGAAGGCTCGATATATACGGATCGTTTCATAGACGGTCTCAATACGCTGGCTTCTGAGAATCCGTCAGTCATGTTCATTGTTGACGCCCGCTCAATCCAGAGCCGCTTCCATGGCATGTGGCATAAACTTAACACTCACGAAGCCGCGTTGGAGGCCGGGATAGAACTTGACCCTCTGAAGAGTGATCTTCCAGCTGATGAAGTCGGGGCCATAATGAAGAAATATAATGCTCTGACTGGAGACCCGCTCATTGTGAGCCGCGGTCAGTTCGGTGCGATGGCTTATGACGGGAATGAATTCTATTCGGCAGAAGGCCTGTCATTCCTTGCGGAACTTGATACAGTTGGGGCTGGCGACAGTTTCTTTTCCGGTTTCGCGCTTTCCAAGGCTGCCGGTCTTCCGATTGATGCCTCCCTCAACATCGGCAACTGCGTAGCCGGTGTGACTGTTCAGAAACTCCACACAACAGGGACATGCACTCCGGAAGAGCTGTGTGAGATAGCGGCAAACTGCGATTTCACTTATAATGCAGATACCAATATCAGGAAGATTGACAAGCCGTTCGAGGCGGAAATCATTGGCGAATGGGAGGCTATATGCGCCCGTCCCGCTATAGAATATGCTGTATTTGATAATGACGGTACTATTTCCACCTTCCGTGAAGGCTGGGAAGATGTTATGGAAACCTGCATGATAGACGCGGTTACAGGAGGCAAGACGGTAAGCCGAAGTGAAAGGGAAAAGATTCGTGCATATTGTCGGGATTTCATCATAAAGAGCACGGGTATCCAGACTATCAACCAGATGGTAATGCTTGTGGACATAGTCCGGAAATGGGGGCTTGTCCCGGAAGAGGAGATACTGACAGCAAAGCAATACAAGGATATATACAACACAGCGCTCCTCAAGCATATCCATGACCGTCTTGAGAGAGTCAGGGATGGCCGTTTGGATCCTAGGGATGCAACTCTTGCCGGAGCGCTGGATTTCCTGCGGACTCTTTCGGAAAATGGCGTGAAAATATATCTGGCGAGCGGAACAGATGTAGATGACGTAAAGAATGAAGCTCACATCCTTGGATTTGACAAGTACTTCACAGGCGGGATATTCGGCTCTGTAGGAGATGTGAAGAATGACCCTAAACGTCAGGTCCTTAGAGATATCCTTTCGAAAGAGGGTGTCGATATGGAGAAACTTGCTATTTTCGGCGATGGGCCAGTTGAGATGAGAGAAGCCCGCAGCAACGGTGCTTTGGCCGTAGGCGTCCTCAGTGATGAAAAGCATCGGTACGGATGGAATATGAAAAAGCACAGCCGATTGCTGTATGCCGGCTCGGATATTCTGATTCCGGACTTCTCCCAATATGAAGAACTCGCGAATTTTCTTTTGAAACGATGACAGGCCAGAAAAGATTTGACAGGAAACTGTTACTCCAGAAACCTCTTGTTGAACGCAAGAACAAGGTAACTGTCGCTGACATATATGTAAAGACGACAGACCCTGTCCCTGACATGGATAGCGCGACATCAGATGCTGTGCATCGCGTTGCCGGATATATCCTCGATGCACGAAAGACGGGCAATAGTGTGATGCTTGCCTTTGGGGCTCATTCCATAAAGAATGGGCTCGGCCATCTGATGGTTGAGTTCATAAAGAAAGGCTGGATAACTCATTTTGCCACCAATGGTGCAGGAATCATTCATGACTGGGAGTTCGCATTCATTGGAAAGAGCAGTGAGTCCGTAGCAGAGAACCTCCCGAAAGGAGAGTTCGGGACTTGGAACGAAACTGGTCTGTATCTTAATTTGGCGATCATTGCCGGGGCATATGAAGGGTTGGGCTACGGCGCTTCTGTCGGCAAGGCTATTATTGAAGAGGGAATAATGATACCTTCCAGGGAAGAACTGCTTCGGGTTGTCCGCGGGAATCCGGCAAAAGCGTCGTCGGCGGCTGATTTCATCGAAGCAATTGAAAGAAGTGGTGTAAAGGCCGGATGGCTTTCGATTCCGGCTCCGTTCCGTGAATTCAGCCTTCAGGCCGGAGCATACAGATATGGTGTTCATTCAACCGATCATCCTATGTTCGGGCATGACATCATATACACGCATGTCGCAAATTCCGGCTCGGCAATCGGCAGGACAGCACAAACGGATTTCGAGACTTTTGTGGAGTCATATAAAGGTCTTGACGGCGGTGGGGTTTACCTCTCGCTGGGGTCTGCTGTCATGTCCCCGTCGGTCTTTGAGATTGCCGGCAGGAAGGCTGGCCCCGTGAGTGGACACCATATTGCTGTAATAGATCTTGGCGAGGTCGCGAAGATTGGAAAATTTGAGGACTCACATCCGGAGACTCTCGATTTCATAAAAGGAGACAACAGGAAATTCCTTCTTGCATTGTATAAGGAATTATCACGGATGGAGAATTGTTAGGGAATATGGAAAACGAGGAAATAATTGCAATTACAGCAAAAGACATCCTGGACGCAAGGGGAAAGTCGGCGTCTTGTATACTTACCTTCGGAGCAGACTTGATTCCGAACGGGTTGACAGAAGCAGTCGGGAAACTGATAGAGGAAAAGTTTATTACACACCTTGCGACGACGGGTGCCGCTCTCATTGATGATTTTGAGGTGGCAAGAGGTGCTGCGGCATCCCTCAAGGACGATCTGAGACTTATCAACATGGCCATTGCTGTCGGCTCTTTCAAGGGATACGGCATGGGTGAATCCGTTGCAAAGGTAATATCGTCGGGACGGCTTGAAATCCCGTCAGGGGAAGAACTTGATGCGGTGCTGGAAAGTGATGCGGCTCCAGCGGATCTTTCGGCTGCTGCTGAACTGAGATCGAAGCTGCCAGTCTATGGGACCGGCACCATTGAAATTGATTTTCCTGGTCGCGAAGAGTCTCTCATGTATGTTGCTGAAAAGGCTTCAGTTCCATTCACAATCCATCCTCAATTCGGTCTTGACGATTATTTTGTAGATCCTGGCTGTTCTTTTGCGGCAGTTGGCAGAACTGCGGAGTCGGATTTCCTATGTTTTGTAAATAGTGTTTATAATCTGGAAGAAGGTGTATATCTTTCTGTCGGGTCATCTGTGGCATCTCCCATGATATTCGAGAAGGCTTTGTCTATGAGCCAGAATGTAAGAATACAAAGAGGATGCAGGATGACAGGTCACAAACTGGTTATAGTCGATTTGGCAGAGTCAAGATGGGATTGGATGAAGAACGGAGAGCCTCCGGAAACAAGGCCGGAATACTATCTGAGGTATTGTAAGTCTTTTTCCCGTGCGGCGGCAAAATCAATGTATTACGTTTCTGCGGATAACAGGGAATTTTTCTATCATCTAATGAGAGAACTGGATATAAAATGAAAAGGCTGTTTATGGTGTTTGCGCTGTTGTCCCTTGGCTCCTTTTTGCTGATGGCCAAGGATTACAACGCCCGTGATTTCGGGGCTGTCGGCAACGGGGTTACAATGGACACACGCTCTATCCAGTATGCGATAGACTACATATGTGAAAATGGTGGAGGACGTCTTGTCCTTTCCGACGGGACTTTCCTTTCCGGGTCCATATGGCTCAAGGATAATGTTACTCTTCATGTTGAGAGGGGTGCAGTCCTGCAGGGCTCATACCGTTATTGGGACTATAAAGTTGATCCGGCAATAAATTGGATGGCACTCGTATTTGCTGTTGATGCAGGCAATATCGGCATTACCGGTCCCGGGACGATTCGTGGCGGAGGCATGAGAGTGGGCGAAGATTCAACCAAATATTGGCATTATGGCCAAATCATTGACGACCATCTCCCGCATTGTGACTTCCTCAATGAAAGGATGCGTCCCTGCAACGTTTATTTTCTAAGATGTGACAATGTTACTATAAAAGATATTACTTTTACAGAGCCGACGTGCTGGAACCAGACATATGACCTTTGCACCAACATGTTGTTTGAGAACATGATTGTTGATGCAAATGTCTTCTCGAATAATGATGGGATTGATTTGGTGGATTGCCAGAATGTGGTAATGAGGAAGTGCTTCATCAATTCCGAGGATGACGCGTTCTGCCTCAAGAGCCATCATGTCTATTCATGCTGCCGTAACATCCTCATTGAAGACTGCAGAGCCCGTTCAAGTGCAAGCGCGGTCAAATTCGGGACAGCATCGTTCGGCGGGTTCAAGGATATTACTATTCGTAACATGTATGTTTACGACACATACAGAAGCGCGTTGACAATCGCGAGTGTCGATGGCGCTCAGATAGAGAACATCTTGGTCGATGGCCTTATAAGCATCAATACAGGCAATCCTATTTTCTTCCGTTTCGGGAACAGGAATGCAATCGCTGACCCGAACACCGATTCTCAATATATCCACTCCAGACCATATATCAAAGGAATTACCGTGAGGAACATGTATGCTGAGGTTCCTTTCAGCAAGGCGGATAAGGGCTATCCTTTTGAGGGGCCCCATCAGGAAATGCCCCGAAACGTCTGTCCTTCCTCCATTTTGGGAATTCCCGGGCTCCGCATAGAGGATGTTTCTTTTGAAAACATCGAGATTGTATATCCTGGCTATGCTGACAAGGAATTTGCATGCAGGGGATACTCTCCGGCAGAATTGGAAGCAATCCCCGAGAAGGAAACTGTTTATCCCGAATTCTGTAATTGGCAGGAGATGCCAGCCTGGGCTTTCTATATCCGTCATGCTGATAACGTCAGTTTCACAAATGTCAAATTCCGGCTTGACGGGCCCGACTATCGTCCGGCAATCGTTACGGATGATGTAAAAGGGTTTAAGACCAAGCGGATTGAAATTGTCGGCAATGCTGAAGGAATTCCTGAAATTGTACGCTATAAAACAAGTCGCAAATGAAAAGGACGATACTTGCAATAATCTTTTCGCTTGTATTCTTTCATGTGGATGCAGAGGAATACCTGGGCAGTTTCTTCGGACTTTGCAGGGACGGGAAGACAGACAACACAGAAGCCGTCCAGCACGCCATTGACTTTATCAGTTCAAAAGGTGGCGGGACTCTTGTCATCGAGGTTGGCGGCTATGTATTGGGTTCGGTACAGATGAAAGACAATGTGACGATACGTATCACACCCGGCGCTATTATCGAGGCTCCTGCCAACTATTACAACTACTATGGCCGCCCCGCCTTGTTCTATGCCAGGGGATGCAGGAACATAAGGATTGAAGGTGATGGGATTATCCGCGGTCATAATGATGAGCTCAAGACCTTCATGGAGAATCAGAAAGGGAAGGGGCACCTTCCCCAGGAGGCGTGCGAACCTGCGATAATATTGTTTGAGGATTGTGAAAACGTCTCTTTCGGGACATTCTACCTTTATGATGCTCCTGAAGATCCCGTGAGGCTTGTCCATACGCCATATACTGTTGATAATATATATATTAACGAGGGAAAACGTTGGATAAGGTTATGAACATGAGTGTAACTTCTGACATAAGATAAGATGAGAAACGGATTAATGCTTGCGGTCCTTCTTTTTACGGTGGCCTGCACAACAGTGAACACCCTTCCGAAAACCACATTCCAGTCAAGTCAGCCGTGGCGCCCGACAATTGATAACCGCGGAGATGCCGTGATGGTTTATGGAGTCGGAGGAAACCCTTCTGATCGTGAAAGCCCGATGTCCATTGAGAACAGGGTGAAGTCGTGGAAGGACAGGGGATACGAGGTGCAGTTCATGACGGGTATCGCCTGGGGTGGCTATCAGGACTATTTTACAGGCAAATGGGACGGTAAGGAACACATGGACGAGGGCCAGGTCCGTGAGAATGGAGATACGATTTGGCACGGTCGTATGGTACCATATATCGTTCCTACGGAGAATTACCTCAAGTATATGAAGGAAATGCACGTCAAAAGGGCGATCGACGCCGGCATAGATGTGCTCTATTTCGAAGAGCCCGAGTTTTGGGCTTTTTCAGGTTACAGCGAGTCCTTCAAGAAGGAGTGGGAGAAGTTTTATGGCTTTGGGTGGCGTCCGCAACATGAAAGCGCGGAGAACACGTACCTCTCCAACAAACTGAAATATCATATGTATTACAAAGCCCTTGATGAGGTTTCGACTTATGCCAAAGAGTATGGAAAGAGCCTTGGACGCGATATCAGGTGTTTCGTCCCGACCCATTCCCTTGTTAACTATTCGGCATGGAAGATAGTGTCTCCGGAGGCGAGCCTTGCCTCTCTTCCCGGCATTGACGGTTATATCGCACAAGTATGGACCGGCACCTCACGTGAGCCCAATTTCTATAGGGGAGAGCGTCGTGAGAGGGTCTTTGAGACGGCATTCCTTGAGTATGGGTGTGCAAAATCCATGACAGAACCGACAGGCAGAACCGTTTATTTCCTTACTGATCCGATAGAGGACTGGCCTAGAGATTGGGCGGACTACAAGAGAAACTATGAGGCGACATTTACGGCAGAATTGCTGTATCCCGACATCAATACTTTCGAAATCATGCCTTGGCCCGAGAGGATCTATGAAGGCCTCTATAGGAAATCCGCGACTGATGAGGAGCGCATCCATATACCGCCGGCATATGCGACACAGATGCAGATAATGATCAACGCCCTCCAACAGATGCCGCTTTCGGAGAACAGCGTAAGCGGAACCGACGGGATAAGCGTTCTTATGGCGAATTCCCTGATGTTTCAGTCTTTCCCCAACCACGAAGGCTATTCCGATCCCGGCCTGTCCGGCTTTTTCGGAGAGGCTCTGCCCCTCCTCAAACGTGGAATTCCTGTCAGTATGGTCCACATGGAGAACCTTCCCTTCAGGAAGTCGCTGGCCGGGACAAAGGTGCTCCTCATGTCTTATTCGAATATGAAACCGATGGATTCCAAGTCGCATGAAATCCTTGCGAAGTGGGTAAGGAGAGGGGGCATGATAATCTACAGTGGCAGAGATGATGACCCTTACCAGAACGTCCTGGAATGGTGGAATACCGGGGATAACTCATACGCCTGTCCCGCCGACCATCTTTTCTCCCTGATGGGAATTCCCGAGGGTGCTTCCGACGGCTTGTACCGATATGGAAAGGGCAAGGTCAGAATAATCAGAAAGGACTCCAAGGAGTTTGTCCTGGAAGACGATTCTGAACTGATTTCTGACGTCATTGAACTTTATCCTGGCGAAGTCTGCTTCAAGAACAGCTTCGTTCTTGACAGGGGATATTACAGGATAGCAGCAGTGATGGACGAGAGCGTATCGGATGAACCATTATGCCTTGATGGCCTTTATATCGACGTCTACGATCCATGCCTGCCGGTGGTGAGTGGCCGGCTTGTACAACCGGGCACACAGGCCCTCCTGATTGATTTGAGCCGGATTGACAAGGACTGTCCGTCTGTGCTGGCTTCAGCTTCTAGAACATATGATGAGTCATTTGATGGCCGGAAGTATTCCTATACGGCCAAGTCTCCAATCAATACGCACAACGTTTCCAGAGTTTATCTACCCTCAAAGCCTGTTTCTCTTATTCTAAACGGGGAGGAAATGCTTGATGAAAGCTGCTGGGATGTTTCCAGTTCAACGTATTTTGTCGAATTCGAAAACAACCCTGACGGAGTCTCTGTCTGCTTTGAAATCAACACGTCAAAATAAAATCCAACAACATATGAAGAAGTTTTTTATTGCTATTATCGCGCTTGCGACTGTCGTGTCCTGTACTGAAGATTACACGCAATATGTGGATCCTTTCATTGGAACGGCATATACCGGGCATACCTACCCTGCAGCAACAACTCCTTTTGCGATGGTACAGGTCGGACCTGACACGGGGACTGACGGATGGCGCTTCTGCTCGGGCTATCACGATTCGTCCAGTTCCATCATCGGTTTCTCCCATACCCATCTCAACGGTACGGGGTGTGCCGACATGGGAGATATACTTCTAATGCCTCTTGTAAACTGCTCATCATGGGATGCCGGCTCCGACGAAAACCCAGATTCGGGATACCGCTCCGGTTTTTCAACAGAGACGGAGACAGCAGGCGTGGATTACTATAAGGTATATCTTGAAGATTATGGAATTACGGCAGAGATGACTGCGACGTCCCGCGTCGCTATCCATCGCTACACTTTCCCCAGTTCAGAAAATGCAGCCGTCCTCATCGATCTTGAGCATGGCCTTGATTCAAGGACAACAGAGTCCTTCATAAAGATTATTGACGATTGTACAGTCGTGGGAAAACGCCGTTCAACGGGTTTTGTATACGATCACTGGTATTACTTCTGCGCCAAGTTTGACAAGCCTTTCGGTGAACCAGTTTTCTGCGAAGGGAAAGAAGACCTCAAGGTCAAACTGCCATTCGTAACAGAAGATGGCGAACAGATAAAGGTGAAGGTGGCTCTCTCAACAGTCAGCGAAGAAGGAGCCGTTGCAAATATGGAGGCCGAACTCCCCGGATGGGATTTTGAGAAGACTCGCGCAGCGGGTGCCAAGGCTTGGAAAGATCTTCTCGGAAGAATGGAAATATCTGATCCGAACCATGACAAAATGGTGGCGGCATATACATCACTTTATCATTCACTCCTTATGCCTAACCTCATTACTGACGTTGACGGGTCATATACGGGCTGGGACCATGAGATTCACAAGAATGCGCCCGGGGAGGATATGTACACCAATTTCTCTCTCTGGGATACTTACAGAGCAGAACATTCTCTTCTCAATCTGTTGTATCCTGAAATCAATGTCCGCCTTGTCAATTCCCTGCTCGAGAAATACCGTCAGACCGGTCTTCTGTGTACGAACGAATATGGCATATGCGAGACGTGGTGCATGATTGGCAACCATGCTGTCCCCGTTGTCGTTGATGCTGTCTTAAAAGGCCTTGACATCGACAAGGACCTTGCATATGAGGCATGCAAGGCGTCATTGACTACGGATCATCCGAAGTCGTCCTTCGATGTCCTGGACAAATATGGTTATTATCCCGTGTCATTCTGCAATGAGTCGGTCTCGAGGACTTTGGAACACTGCTATGACGATTGGTGCATGAAAGTATTGGCCGATCTTTTGGACAAGCCGGAGGATGCCGCCTACTTCGCCGGCCGTGCCGACTTCTACAAGAATCTGTTTGATCCGGAGACTTGTCTGATGCGCCCCAGGAATGAAGATGGCAGCTGGCTTTCTCCGTTTGATCCGCAGGCCGTTTCACATGACAGCCTGACCGGTGGAGCTTACACTGAAGGCACGGCATGGCAATACACCTGGCATGTCCAGCATGACGTTCAGGGCCTTATCGGCTTGTTCCCGAGCAAAGACGCGTTTGTCGCTCAGCTTTCAAGGCTCTTTGACGAGGATAATGTCGTAAAGGGCGATGTGGAAGTTCCTGACGTGACCGGACTCATTGGCCAGTACGCTCATGGCAACGAACCCAGCCACCATATCGCCTACATGCTCAGCATGGCGGGCGTTCCCGATATGACAGCAGAGATAGTCCGCAAAGTGTTCGACCGTTTCTATATGGCCAAACGTGACGGGCTCTGCGGCAACGACGACTGTGGCCAGATGTCTTCCTGGTATCTCTTTTCCGGAATGGGTTTCTATCCAGTTGATCCGGTTTCGGGAGAATATGTTTTCGGAGCACCCCAGTTTCCGGAGATGGTCCTTCATCTTCCCAATGGCAAGGACTTTACAATTAAGGCGAACGGCCTCTGCGAAGAAAACAAATTCGTAAAGACCGTCAGTTACAACGGCATTGACATTCCGTACACTTCCATCAGTTTCGATGATATATGTAAAGGCGGTGTCCTTGAATATGAAATGAAAAATTAGAATATGTCTGAACAGGCATCTGAACCTGTAATTCCAGCATGGGCTCTTGAACATTCTATAAAATATCCATATATTTGCTCCATAGTTCATTGAGGTGCCGGATACTATGGGAGTAGTGTGATTCGTACCCCGCTGCGGGGGAGCCCAGTTTGCCGAAAGCCTGGAGTAGCGTCCGGGACATGGCTTGCTTTCAGCCGTAATAGCGAGGCTGGAGGGCCATAGTATCGGGACGTTGTCCAGTTCTTCAATGATTAAGGAGGGTGAGTAGCAGCCGGTCCGGGAGCCACGTTGGCAGCCCGGTTGTCTAACTCATAACCTTAATCAACTATGGCACGAAAGTACCGTCACTTCGTCTATGACGAAAGACAGAGGTTCATCTATCCCACCTCTGATTGGGGTTTCAAGTATCTTCTTGGAACCGAAGCTAACAAAGACATCCTTGTCGGAATCCTCCAGAAACTCCTGCCCGAAATGGGCATAGTAAGCCTGGAATATCTACCGAGGGACATTACGATTCCGGTCGGCAAAATGCGCGATGCAAGTTTTGACGTCCATTGCAAACTGCGTGATGGGAGCCGGATGGTCGTCGAGATGCAGAACTATGTCCGAGGCGCATTTCTGGACCGCTCACTGATTTATTCGTCCGCTGCGGTTTTGGAACATTATGTCAACTCGCATATTGATGGCTACTCTATCGGGAAGACTGTTTTCCTTGCGTTTCTTGGCGATCCCCTGTTCAGGCAAATAGACAGGACGCCTGTCCGAATAGGTTTGTGTGATATTGATAGTGAAAAAACGAGCGTGTTGAATGACAAGCTGTTGCAAATTTTCGTCGAGTTACCTAAATTTGCCGGAAGCTTGACAGAAATCTCCGAAGATACACCCTTCATTGAAAAGCTGTCCATTGTACTGATGGAGATGGCTGATTGTAAGGAGATACCTCAGAATCTGGGTGATCCACTTTTGGAAAGAATGTTCAAGGCGGCAGATATGAAAACTATGGACATCAATAGAAAATCCGACTATATGAAGTCAATACTTGGAGAGGCTGAATATGAGGCCCAACTTCATGATTGGCGGGAGGAGGGTCTCGTTCTTGGTCGCGAAGAGGGTCGCGAAGAGGGGCGTGCCCTTGGCCTTAAGGAAGGTCGCGAGGAAGGTCGTATGGAAGGTCGCGAGGAAGGCCGTATGGAAGGTCGTATGGAAGGTCGCGAGGAAGGTCGCGAGGAAGGCCGTATGGAAGGTCGCGAGGAAGAACGCTTGAAAAACGTAAAGGCCATGGAGGATATCGTAAGGAAACTGAAGAAAATGAATCTTTCAGTGGAAGAGATTTCCAATGTGACCGGTATCCCCGCAGACTCATTATAGGCTCCATCAACAACGATTATAAGTTACTTTTCGAACATTTTCGTGCGGCCCGATTGGAATACACACCCACGAAAGTGTTCGAAATTGTTTTTTATATCACTATATTTGCATCCGCAATCGGGGTGTGGCGCAGTTGGTTAGCGTTCCTGGTTTGGGACCAGGCGGTCCTCCGTTCGAGTCGGAGTACCCCGACAGATGATCAAAGCAGAAGGAATAGAGAAAGGATTCGGAAGCCTCAAGGTCTTGAAGGGGCTTTCCTTCAGCGCGGATAAATCCGAAGTTGTGTCCATCATGGGCGCTTCCGGTGCCGGAAAATCGACCCTCCTCCAGATACTGGGAACTCTCTCGACCCCTGATGCGGGAAGCCTGCTCATTGACGGCATAGACGTCCTTTCGCTCGATTCAAAGACCCTTTCCGAATTCCGCAACCGCAAGATAGGATTTGTATTCCAGGCCCACCATCTCCTTCCCGAATTCACAGCCCTCGAAAACGTCATGATTCCCGCCTTCATAGCCGGGCGTCCGGAGAAGGACGCGCGCGAAGCCGCGCTTTCTCTCCTTGCCGACATGGGCCTTTCGGAAAGGATCTCCCATAAACCCTCGGAACTCTCCGGAGGAGAGCAGCAGAGGGTCGCGATAGCCCGTGCGCTGGTAAACAATCCTTCAGTCCTGTTCGCTGACGAGCCTTCCGGCAATCTGGATACGGTAACGAAAGCGGAGATCCACAAGCTCTTCTTCGACCTTCGTGACAAGTACGGCCAGACAATAGTGATCGTTACCCACGACCCCGAGCTCGCAAAGATGTGCGACCGCTCCCTTTTCATGAGGGATGGAGTGTTCGTTGACGAGTAATCCCGCCCTCTTCCCATGGGCGTCTTCCGTTTCAAGAAATTCTCTGTAGTGAATGACCGTTCAGCGATGAAGGTCAATACTGACGGCGTGCTGCTCGGTGTATCAATGACTGTAGAAGGCTCTCCCGTGCGCCTTCTGGATATCGGTACCGGTACGGGAACGATAGCCCTGATTGCCGCCCAGAGGCTTTCAGAGATGGGAATCGGCACCTTCCATATCGATGCGATAGACATAGACGGACCCTCGGCGGCCGAGGCAGGAGAGAATTTCTCCGCCTCGCCCTGGGCCTCTTCCATGTCCGCTGTCCATACCCCCCTTTCGGAGTTCAAGACCGAAGGGCATTACGACATGATATTCTCCAACCCTCCTTATTTCGAGGATTCGCTGGAGAACCCCGAAGCCCGCAAGGCGGGTTCCCGTCATACTTCGAGCCTTTCTTTCCGCGACATACTTGTCTTTGCGGAAAGCGCCCTCGCTCCTGACGGCCGCCTCTCGCTCGTCCTTCCCTTCGACCGGCTTGAGCCGCTCCTTAGGGAAGCCCGCTCGCGCGGCTTTCATGCCTCGCGCCTCCTGCGCATCCGTACGTCGTCGTCCAAGCCCTTCACTCGCGTTGTAGCCGAGTTCTCACGTTTACGTGTCGGGATGGTCGAAGAGGAACTCTCTATACAGGACAAGGGAGAGTATACTCCAGAGTACCTCTCCCTTGTAAAGGATTTCTATCTTTTCGCCTAGGGCCTATTCGAACAGCGCGTTGAGGATGTTGGCGGCTCTTTCACGGCGGGCCTGTTTTTCCTCTTCCGAAGGTTTGTTCTTTTCCTTCTTATTCTTCTTTCCGGAATTGCCCGAGGCGTTCTGTTCGGGTTCCTGGGCGGGTTTCTCTTCCTTCGTTGTCACCGAAGGGGTATAACTCTCGGGAGCGGCAATGTTACAGGGCGCCTTGCTGAGTTTGAGGTCGTGGAAGACATACTGTCCGGAGCGCTTGTCGCCGCACTCAAGCCAGAACATGAGCTGGTTGCACTTGAAGATGGGGACAGTGACAGTCAGGGGCTCCATCTTGTTTGTCAGCCAGTATTCACCGACCAGCCTCTGGTCCGCGAATACGTCGAGCTTCACGGGATTGTCGTAAGCTTCAGCACTCCTGTTGAGGAGCTTGTCGAACTCGTCCACATGCTCGTAGGAGTTTTCCACAGTGAATGTACAGCTCTCATACTCGCCGAAGGGGTTGAAGGCGGCGGCTGAGGACTGGTGCTCTCCGGAGCAGAGCAGAAGCGAGCTCAGCCCGCCGGGAGCTCCGGCGGAGATGCCGGTCGCAGCGGCAACGGGGCTCGAACTGATGGCATGTCCCGCACCGCAGGTGAATATGAAGACGGCGTCCATGAGTGAGACATCCTCGAGTCCGAGGGCGACATTGGCCTCGAGCATGAAGCCCTTGAATATCTGTCTTCCGTCCTTCATCGTGAAGTATTCCCTCTTTGTGCTGCCGTCATGGAAGCAGTCGTCCATCGAGAAGTTCGTGATTGTGCTGACGAACCTTCCGCAGTAGTGGAAATAGGGAGCTTCACAAAGGTCGATAAGGTCGGCGGTGTACGGGCAGTCGGGGGTCTCGTGTACGAAAATGTCGTTCTCGACCGGCTTCCCGCGATAGAGGACCACGTCAGCGACGCCGATGACGGTCTGTTTCTTCCGGCCGCTGCCGGGTCTTGCGAAGCGGAGCGTATGGCACTTGTAGACGGGCACCTCATAATGCTGGTTGGGCCATGTGCAGTATATCCTCTGGTCGAAGACGAGCTTGCCGTCGGCATAGATGCGGAGGTCGTCGTCATCGAGTATATGCTTTTTGCTGAGGCATCCTACGTCGAAGCTGATCCAGTCGAACTCTCCGCCGAGGTCATATTCGACATAGGAATCTATCCTGTCCTCGATGAGGTTGTTGCCGGTCGTGAGGAGCATGCCCTCCCAGAAGTGGTAGCCTCCCATGGAGAAGGTATAGTGTTTCGACTCGCCATAGAACATCGTGTCGTACGCGTCGTTGAAGCCGCGGACAGAGTAGGGCCGAATGTTCGACATGAGGGGGCAGACATCGGGCAGTGCCATGAGCTTGTCCTTATTGACGCTCACTATGCCCTCCTCGGGGAGGGTGGTGTCGCCCTGGGTGTATGCGAATATGTCGACGATGCCGAAGGTTATCGAGCCGAGCATGTCTCCCGAGCGGCGCTCGCAGTAGAAGGAAAGCTGCTCCTTGCCCTTGACGTCGAGCACGACCTGTCTTGCGAGGTCGTCCTGGCTGACGATTTCCTCATATATTGTCTTGCCGTCGGCCTTGACGACGAGCCATGCGGTAACATTGTGGCTCTGGTTGTCGCGGGGGCCCACTATGAAGGATACCTTGTCGTATCGCTTGTTCAGCCAGAAGAAGCTCCATCCGCCGTAGCCTTCGACCAGCCCGTCGCTTGCTGTAAGCTGGATTCCGGAATCGAAGACCTTGCGGTTGATGCTGATGGAACTCGTCCGGTCATCCCAGAAGAGGTCCTGGTTGTCCGTTATCAGTTTCGCATAGCCTCCGCCGCGGGTGAAATAGGGCATGTGCTGCTTTACAAGCTGGATTTTACCCTTGGGCAGCTTGTCCATGGGGTTGGTGGCGACAACGGCATTCTGACCGGCTTTCCATAGCTTCGGAACGCCGATACCGATGTTCTGGGAACCCTTGACATGCTTGAAGGTGACCTTCTGCACTCCGGTTACGTCCAGCGTCACGTAGCGGACCTCGTCATAGTCATGGATGACCTCGTCCAATATGGTTTTACCGTCGGCGGAGACGACGAGGATGCCGGAGCTACCCATTCCGTTGGGGTTGGCTGTCGCGGGTCCCATGACGAAAGTAAGCTTGGCGTACTGTCCCTTCAGGTCATAAGTAATCCAGGACTGGTCCTGGGAGGCTATGAGGCCTCCGTCGGGGGAATTGAGGACAAAGGAGTTGCTGCACCTCTGACCTCCGATACGGGAGGTCTCGGGCTCGAACCGGATGTTCTTTTCCTCAACCGGCTTGAGTGTTTTTGTAACCAGCGCCTGGGCGCCGGCCGAAAGGCTGAGCGAGGCAGTCAGCAGTATTGCGAAAATCTTTCTCATGTTTGATTGTATTATCAGAAGGAATGGAGATAGCAATTGATGTGCCCTTCCTTTTCGAGGAAGCAGAGCATGCCCGAGTCGTAGAAACGGAGGCCGTGCTCATCGTCCTCGTCCAGCTGGAGAAGGGAGGTCCAACCGGGATAGAGTTCCTCGATCTCGTCAAGGTACGGGCGGCCGAGGAGCTTCATGCCGTCTTCCTTGTCGGAACACGGCTCAAAGGACAGCTCCTCGGCCGGGAGGCCGTATTCGGAGCCGTCGTCGTAGACTATCCTGTGGGTGTGGAGATCTTCGCAGGATTCGCTGTAGAGGACCTTGAAATAACGCTCGTCCCACTCTCCCATTCCCGGGGAGGCAAGGGCGTCAAGGTTGCCGAGGAAATAGTCCAGCGAAGCGAAGAAATACAGCATGCCTTTATGCGGGAGGGTGTTTTCCGGGTCAAGACTTGCGATATCCTCGAGACGTATCTGGCAGACGAAAGCCATGGGGTCATCCACCAGTTCCCCGTCGTCATTTACTTTGACCTCGGGGTATCCGAGGGAGTCCGGAAGGTCGGGGCAGCCCCACATCTTGGAGCGCCCGAAAAGGTCCCTGTCTGTCCTTGTCGAATTGAGCCTTATTGCCATATGTCTTTAGTCAAAAATAACTCTGGGATTCATCATGTGGGGGTCTTTCCACTTTATGCCGAAGGAAAGAAGGGCGCTCCGGCGTTCGGGCCAGAAGCCGAAGCAGAAGCCCATTCCGCGGGGGAAGTCACCCATCTTCGAATATGCGATCCTGTCGGCCTCGTCTATGTGTTCCTCCCATTCCTTCGTCCATTCGACGGGGTCCTTGCGGAGATGGCCGGACTGGGGGATTTCGCTCAGGCGTCCTTCGTCAGCAAGAGCTATCGAACTCTTCAGGGACTCGATTTCGGAGGAAAGCTCGCCGGGAATGTCGCCGGCATCCTCCCCGCGGGCTTCCAGAGCCCGGACAAGGTCGAGCTGGAGCTCCTTGAAGGAGAGCTTCAGCCTTGGATGGTCGATGATGAAGTCCTCGAGGCGGACAGAGAGCTCACAAAGCTCCATCAGCATGGCGCCATCGTCCATCAGACATCTTGCGTTCGAGATGAATTTCCTGACAATATCCGCAACTTCCCATTCCTTTTCGCGGTTCTGCATGCGGGAAACAGCCCCTTCGACACATTCGGAGCAGGTCTGGAAGCGGAGGTCGATATCGGGGTCCATAGTCCAGTCGTCCTCTCCCACTTCATATTCCTCCTCGTCACCTATAGTCATACGCGCAACGGCATCCTCGCAATAGGAGTCGCCAAGTTCCATGCCCTTTTCGTAAAGCTCAAAAGCCTTGTCCGCATCCTCATCGAATCCGAACAGGCCGTTCTCGTAGAAGTATCCAAGGTACGCATAACCCATCGCATCCCCCTGCCCGCAGGCTGCCGTCAGCTGCTGATACAGCCGTTCATGCATACGCCCCTTCTCTTCTTCGGATGCGTTCTCGTAGTCTTCCTGGGTGTTCAGAATCTCTATCATAGCTATTGGTTTCTTATCTTGTTTCCGAGGATGAAGCCGAATATACCGGTGAGGATGATGCCTATCGTTGTCTGGACGATGTTGAGCATATCGACAAGAGGGGAGACGTCGCGGAGTACGTCCGAGTCCATGCCGGCCATGTTCTTGAGGCTGACGCCGAGAGCCTGGCCGTATTCGAGCAGCGATACTTTGGAGCAGAAGGCCCATGCGAACAGGAAGACGGTCACAATATAGGTAACGACCATCTTGACCATGCTTTCGCCATAGCCGAAGAAGAGGTCCGAAAGACCATTGGTTAAGATCTTCCACAAGTTGTGGAGTTTCCTCGAGAAGGGGACACAGCTGCTCGAGAGTTCGCTTATCATTCTTCTGCGTTCCATCCTCCTTCCCTGGACATAGGCCCAGTTACCGTCGGCTATGAAGCCGCGGCCGGTCCAGAGGGCATTGAAGTTCTTGTAGATTTCCTCGGCTTCGCCCCACCGTTGGGAGAGGGCTTCGTCGGGACTCCAGTCCGACTTGCAGCCGGCGTCGTTCGAGCGCTCGCACAGGGCGTGCTTGTGCCATTCCACAAGGAACTTCCTCCATGTCTTCCTGTCCTGCTGTATGATCCTGCCATCAGCGAGGTTCTCGCGTTTTATGAAGGCGGAGTCTCCGAAATAGGTCTTGTTGAGGCTTGAGTTGCTGACCTTGGAATGGGTGAAGAGGATAATGCCGTCGAAGAAGGTCCTGTAGAAGTCGCAGCTGTCTATCGTCGCGGCTTCGAATGTCCCGTTCTCGATGTTGGCGTAACGGAAGTCGGTCCACTCTATCTCCGCGCCGCGGAAGCGGCAGCGGGAGAGAGCGGCCTTCTTGAAGGAAGATGACCTTATCACTGATTTGTCAAAGTTGCAGCAAACGAGTTCAGCGCCGCTGAAATCATATCCCGCGAGCTCCCTGCCGGAGAAGTCCACATTCTCCAGTCTCCTGCCCGAGTAATCTATTATATTGTCCATCAATGTACTTTTAGTCTTACAAATATAATGATATGTTGACGTATATAGCAACAGTTGCATTCTTTTCGAAGGTTTCTTCCTTTATCGGATGATTGGCATTACCTTTGAAAAGTCATTTGCTCCGGAATGAAGACAGACAGGGAAATACTTGAGCTCAGGGCCCTCGGGAAGAAGGAAGAGGCTCTTCGCGCCATAGTCGAAAGCTATAGCGAAAGGCTCTATTTCCTCATCCGCCGCTTCGGCCTTCCGCATGATGATGCGGACGACATCCTCCAGGACATCTATATTAAGGTGTGGTCATCCCTCGATTCCTTCCGCGGGGATTCCGGCCTCTATACCTGGCTCTACAGGATTGCGAACAACGAGGTCCTGAGCAATCTCCGCAAGGCGCGTGTGAAGGCCTTCCTCGGAGGCGAAAGGCTTGAGAACCGTCTCAACAACGTCATCGATGAGGATCCCGGTTTCAACGGGACAAAGCTCCAGCGCGAGCTCCAGAAGGCGATCAACACCCTTCCCCCTAAACAGAAACAGGTCTTCATCTTCCGCTATTTCGACGAGCTCCCTTATGAGGACATCTCAAGGATCACGGGAACGTCGGTCGGATCCCTCAAGGCGTCATATCACCACGCCTACACGAAAATCTGTGAAATTTTAGAAAATAATTTTTAAACCTTTTTGAACCTGTCACGTCTAAACAACCGAGTGAACAAAAAATGAGAAAGGAAAACAACATACTCGACCGCCCCGAAATGAAGGCCAATCCCTTCACGGCTCCCGAAGGATATTTCGAGGATCTCGGCGAAAGGATGGTCGCCGCGGCGCTCCCTGAGGAGCCCAAGGCCGCGCCGGCCCGCCGCCTCGCCCCCTACTTCGCCTATGCCGCCTCGCTGGTCTTCCTCGCCGTTATCGGGACCTTCCTTCTCAGGACCTTCACTCCCGGATATGACAGAACAGACGAGGCTCTTGCCTACAATGATGCAGTGGAATACCTGATATTCACAGGGACGAGCCTCGAGGAAATAAGTTCAACAATGGAATAAAAACTTGACAGACATGAAAAAATTATTTTTGATCGTCGCTGCGTGCGCAGCACTCTCCCTTTCAGCTATCGCCCAGCCTAAGGATGACGGATGGAAAGACCGCATGAAAGCAGAAAAGATAGCTTTCATAACCACTGAGCTCAACCTCACTCCCGAAGAGGCCCAGAAATTCTGGCCTGTTTACAATGAGCAGGAACAAATCAAGATGGAGGCTATGAAAGCCGTCCATGCGAGCCATAGCGAAATGAAAGAGGCCCTCGAAGCCGACAAGAAGGTCGCCAAGGCTGTCGACAACTACGTCGAGGCTCTCGAAAAGAACTCAGGCGTTGAGGCCGAAGCAATCAAGCAGTACCGCAAGGTGCTTCCAGAAGAGAAGGTCGCCAAGCTTCTTCTCGCAGAGGAAAACTTCCGCAAGAGCAAGATCCGCAGTTTCAATAACGCCACCGCCCGTCCCCAGGGCAGCTTCCATTCCGGCAACGGCCAGCACGGTGGCTTCCGCGGCTTCTTCAGCCGTCCCTTCGGTGGCCACAGCCATGCAGGTCACGCCTTCCCCGGACGTCCCCAGGGCGCACAGGATGGCGGCCAGAAAACCGAGCAGACTCCCGCTGAATAGACCAGTGGAGTGATAATTATCCGACAGGAGGATGACTGATTACGGTCATCCTCCTGTTTGTTTTTTGTAGAAATGGCCATTATTTATTACTTTTGCGGGATATAGCTAAGAAACATAACTAAGTTCTAAATCTCAATACAATGGCAAATTCAATCAGCGTGCTCAATCACGCAGCGGACAACATCCGTATCCTTGCTGCTTCTGCAGTTGAAAAAGCTAAGTCAGGCCACCCCGGCGGAGCCATGGGCGGTGCAGATTTCATCAACGTCCTCTTCTCCGAGTATCTGAAATATGATCCGAAGAATCCCAAATGGGAAGGCCGTGACCGTTTCTTCCTCGACCCCGGCCACATGGCCCCCATGCTTTATTCAACTCTCTGCCTTGCCGGCAAGTACAGCCTTGAGGATCTCCAGAATCTCCGTCAGTGGGGCTCTCCCACCACCGGACATCCCGAGCTTGATGTAGTCCGTGGAATCGAGAACACCTCCGGTCCCCTCGGCCAGGGTCACGTATTCGGTATCGGTGCCGCTATCGCAGCAAAATTCCTTGCAGCCCACACCGGCAACCCCACTTTCGCAAAAGAGACTATCTACGCCTATATCTCCGACGGTGGTATCCAGGAGGAGATCAGCCAGGGAGGTGCCCGCATAGCCGCAACCCTCGGTCTTGACAACCTCATCATGTTCTACGATTCCAATGACATCCAGCTCTCCACTGAGACCAAGGACGTCATGACTGAGGACACTGCCGCCAAGTACCGCGCCCTCGGTTGGGAAGTCTTCGAGATCAACGGCAACGATGCCGCCGCTATCCGCGCCGCCATCGAGGCCGCCCAGAAAGTTGAAGGCAAGCCCGCCCTCATCATCGGTAAATGTATCATGGGTAAAGGCGCCCTCAAGGCTGACGGCACCTCTTACGAGGCAAACTGCAAGACTCACGGCTCACCTCTTGGAGGCGACGCCTACATCAATACGATCAAGAACCTCGGCGGTGATCCCGAGAATCCCTTCGTAATCTTCGACGACGTCAAGGACCTCTACGCAAAGCGCGCCGCTGAGCTCGAGGCTATCGTTGCAGAGCGTCATGCCGAGGAGAAAGCCTGGGCTGAGGCCAACCCCGAGAAGGCTGCCCAGCAGGCAGAATGGTTCAGCGGCAAGGCTCCCAAGATTGACTGGAGCGTCCTCACCCAGAAGGACAACGACGCCACACGTTCAGCTTCCGCCGCCTGCCTCGGACTCCTTGCAGAGCAGGTTCCCAACATGATCGTCTCCTCCGCAGACCTCTCCAACTCCGACAAGACCGACGGCTTCCTCAAGAAGACCCACGCCTTCACCAAGGGTGACTTCTCCGGCGCCTTCCTCCAGGCCGGTGTCGCCGAGCTCACTATGGCATGCTGCTGTATAGGTATGGCTCTCCACGGTGGTGTCATCACCGCCTGCGGTACCTTCTTCGTATTCTCCGATTATATGAAACCCGCCGTACGTATGGCAGCCCTCATGGAGATCCCCGTCAAGTTCGTCTGGACACATGACGCCTTCCGCGTAGGTGAGGATGGTCCTACCCACGAGCCTGTAGAGCAGGAGGCCCAGATCCGCCTCATGGAGAAACTCCACAACCACAGCGGCAAGCCTTCGACCCTCGTTCTCCGTCCTGCTGACGCCAAGGAGACTACCGAAGCCTGGGCTCTCGCTATGGCCAACACCACTACTCCTACCGCCCTCATCCTCTCCCGCCAGAATATCAACAACCTTCCCGAGGGCAATGACTACTCCCAGGTTGCCAAGGGTGGCTACATCGTAGCCGGCTCTGACGAGAACCCCGACGTCATCCTCGTGGCTACCGGTTCCGAGGTATCCACTCTCGTTGCCGGCGCCGAACTTCTCCGCAAGGACGGCAGGAAGGTACGTATCGTATCCGTTCCTTCAGAGGGTCTCTTCCGCCAGCAGCCCAAGGAGTACCAGAAGATGGTTCTCCCCACTGATGTCAAGAAGTTCGGTATGACCGCCGGTCTTCCCGTCAACCTTCTCGGTCTCGTTCCCGAGGCTGAAGGCGCCATCTGGGGTCTCGAGTCCTTCGGATTCTCCGCTCCCTACAAGGTGCTTGACGAGAAACTCGGTTACACTGCCGAGAACGTTTACGCCCAGGTAAACAAGCTTTTCTAAACCGAAAGCTATATTTATAAAAAGGATGGCCGGTGATACGGCCATCCTTTTCCAATTATGAAAAAGACAAGAAACTTCTGCATTATCGCGCATATCGACCACGGTAAGAGTACCCTGGCCGACCGTATGCTTGAGCTCACCAGCACTCTTGCTGCCAGGGACATGGAAAACCAGGTCCTTGACTCGATGGACCTCGAGAAGGAAAAGGGCATCACAATCAAGAGCCACGCAATCCAGATGGAGTACAAATACAAGGGCGAGACCTATCTTCTCAACCTTATCGACACTCCGGGCCATGTCGACTTCTCCTATGAGGTCTCGCGTGCGATTGCTTCGTGTGAAGGAGCTCTTCTTGTCGTGGATGCCACCCAGGGCATCCAGGCCCAGACAATATCCAACCTGTATCTCGCCGTCGAGCATGACCTCGAGATAATCCCCATCCTCAACAAGATCGACATGGAGGCCGCCATGCCGGAGGTCGTCACCGACCAGATCGTCGACATGATAGGCTGCGACCCCGAGGATGTCCTCCGCTGCTCCGCCCGCACGGGCGAAGGCGTCGCGGAGATACTCGAGGCGATAGTCGAGAGGATCCCCGCCCCGAAGGGCGATCCCGAGGCTCCCCTCCAGGCCCTGATCTTCGACTCTGTCTTCAATCCTTTCCGAGGCATCATAGCCTATTTCAAGGTGGTGAACGGATCCATCCATAAAGGCGACAAGGTAAAGTTCTTCAACACAGGGAAGGAATATGAGGCCGATGAGGTCGGTGTTCTCAAGATGAAGTTCTGCGAGAGGGATGAAATCCCCTGCGGAAGTGTCGGGTACATAATGTCGGGCATCAAGACCGCCGCAGAGGTGAAGGTCGGTGATACGATAACCCATGTAGAGAATCCCTGTGACAAGGCCATTGCCGGTTTCGAGGAGGTCAAGCCCATGCTCTTTGCCGGTATGTATCCTGTCGAGACAGACCAGTACGAGGAGCTGCGCGCCTCGCTCGAGAAATTCCAGCTCAACGACGCTTCGCTTGTCTTCGAGCCGGAATCCTCCCTCGCGCTCGGCTTCGGCTTCCGTTGCGGCTTCCTCGGCCTTCTCCATATGGAAATAGTCCAGGAAAGGCTCTTCCGCGAGTTCGGAATGGACGTCATCACTACTGTGCCGAACGTCTCCTACAAGGTCTACACGACCCAGGGGGAATGTCTCGACGTCCACAATCCCTCGGGCCTTCCAGCGCCCACTCTGGTGGACCATATCGAGGAGCCCTATATCCGCGCCCAGGTCATCTCAAAGGCTGATTTCTATGGCCCCATCATGAAGCTATGCCTGGACAAGAGGGGAGTCCTCATAAAACAGCACTACATAACCGCCGACCGTCTCGAGCTTACCTATGAGATGCCCCTTGCCGAAATCGTCTTCGACTTCTATGACAAGCTCAAGAGTATCTCGAAGGGTTACGCCTCGTTCGACTATCATGTTATAGGATTCAAGGAGGCGAAGCTTGTCAAGCTCGACATCCTCCTGAACGGAGAGCCTGCCGACGCCCTGAGCTCGCTGATCCACCAGGACCATGCCTATGAGTTCGGCCGCAAGATATGCGAGAAGCTCAAGGACCTCATCCCCCGCCAGCAGTTCGATGTTGCAATCCAGGCGGCGATAGGCGCCAAGATCATTGCCCGCGAAACTGTCCGCCAGGTCCGCAAGGATGTTACGGCCAAATGTTACGGAGGTGATATTACCCGAAAGAGAAAGCTCCTCGAAAAACAGAAACAGGGAAAGAAGAGGATGCGTCAGATAGGAACCGTTGAGGTTCCCCAGAGCGCCTTCATGGCAGTCCTGAAACTCGACTAGGACAAATCAAAAAGGGAGGCCTCTCCCGAGGACCCCCTTTTTACCTTGTTTCCAAGGTCTCAAATGTGAGACGAATAAGATTCTTAACCGAGGGCAAAGGTCGTCCTTTTGATGAACGTACACGTTGTAAATTTTGTTGTTTTTGATGTTGTATTTCGCGTTGTAGGCCCTTCAGAATGATTTTTTGATAGAAAATGAAAGATAACGACTGGAAATCACGTCTTGTGGTGGTCTATTCCACAAACCCCGACTTCACCTATGCGACAGCCTCCGAGGAGGAGGCCGAGACCCTTGCTCCCGAGCGTCAGAAGCTGCGCGTCGGGATTGACCGCAAGGGCCGTGGCGGCAAGCAGGTCACTCTCGTCACCGGATTTGTAGGCAAGGATGACGACCTTTCGGAACTTGCCCGCGCGCTCAAGGTGAAATGCGGAGTCGGAGGTAGCGCGAAGGACGGCGAAATCGTCATCCAGGGCGATTTCCGCGACCGTATCGTAGCCCTCCTCCAGTCAATGGGATACACCTCCACAAAGAGAAGCAACTGATGGAAGAGA
>JAKSJS010000010.1 GCA_024398155.1 Bacteroidales bacterium
TCTTCCAAGGGCGTTTACTACTTTCATGCTCTGTCTAAATTTCGTTTAACTTAATGGTTTTGGGGTTCTGTGCCTGGTGGGGATGCTCGCTACCCTGATAGAGGTAGAGATTTTTGATGAGCTTCTCACCAAGACGGGTTCTCGGAAGCATGCCTTTCACAGACATCCTGACGAGTTCGGTAGGCTTCTTTGCCAGGATCTCCTTAGGTGTGGAAAAACGCTGTCCACCGGGGAATCCGGTGTAACGGGTGTAAATCCTGTCGGTCATCTTCTTGCCGGTGAGCTTCACCTTGTCAGCATTGATGATGATAACGTTATCACCACAATCCTGGTTGGGGGTGTAGTAAGGTTTGTCCTTACCGCGGAGGATAAGAGCAACCCTTGAGGCAAGACGGCCGAGTACACAATCGGTAGCATCGATGACAACCCAGCCTTTCGTAACAGTGTTCGGGTTTGCGAAGACTGTCTTGTAACTCTGTGTGTTCACTTGTCTTGTACCTTTAAAAATGGTTAATAATTAATAAATTGCGATCCCTACATTCCATAGGGGGTGCAAAGGTAGGTATTTTTTATTTCACACACAAAAATTTTTATCTTTGCAGCCGATTTATGAAGATAGGTAATCTTGATCTCGGGGAGAAGCCCCTCTTTCTCGCTCCCATGGAGGACGTGACTGACGCGTCCTTCCGCGCCTTATGCAAGGAATACGGCGCCGACATGGTCTACACCGAGTTCGTCTCCTCCGACGGACTTGTCCACGACTCGAAGAAGTCCTTCGACAAGTTCCTGACTTACGAGGAGGAAGCCCCGATAGGGATCCAGATCTACGGCAATCTTCCCGAGGCGATGGTCGAGTCCGCGAGGCTCGCCGCACGGGCTCCCGAGCTCGTCGGCGGCCACGGCGCGGACGTCGTTGACATAAACTTCGGCTGCCCGGTACGCAAGATAGCCGGCCGCGGCGCCGGAAGCGGCATGATGAAGGAACCCGACAAGCTTGTCGCGATAACCAAGGCCGTCGTCGATGCCGTCCCCGACTTCCCCGTGACCGTAAAGACACGTCTCGGATGGGACGACGACTCGAAGATCATAGTCGAGCTCGCCGAAAGGCTCCAGGACGTCGGCATCAAAGCCCTGACGGTCCACGGCCGCACCCGCCAGCAGATGTACACGGGCGAAGCCGACTGGACTCTCATAGGAAAGATCAAGGACAACCCCCGCATGCATATACCTATTATAGGTAACGGCGACATCAACTCTCCCGAGAAGGCCGCTGAAGCCTTCGCAAGGTACGGCGTCGACGGCATCATGATAGGCCGCGCCACCTTCGGCCATCCCTGGATCTTCCGTGAGATACGCCATTATCTAGACACCGGGGAGCCCATGCCCGAGATGAGCGTCACAGAAAGGGTCGCCCTTGCGAAGCGTCACCTCGAGCTCTCGCTCCGTTTCAAGGGCGAGCGCACCGGCATCCTTGAGATGAGGCGCCACCTCGCCTGCTATTTCAAGGGTCTTCCCGACTTCAAGGAGACCCGCCTCAGGCTAGTCACCCTCAACGACCCCGCGGAACTTCTCGCGACTCTCGACGAAATCGGAAGGAGATGGGGCTCCTTCGAGCCTCCCAAAGCGAAAAGCATATACGAATAGTGCCCCTTCCCCGCTGATTTTTCCAAGGGAAAGCGTATATTTGCACTCCCATGATCGACAAATTCGTACTTGCCCCCTACTACTGGACCCTCAGGATCCGCCACGCCCTTTTCGACAAAGGGCTCCGGAGGAGCGTCGAGGCTCCCGTACCGACAGTCTCCGTCGGCAACATAACCGTCGGCGGCACAGGCAAGACCCCCCATACCGAAATGATCCTCGAGACCCTTCTCGGCGAGCCCTCCTTCCGTGAAAAGGGCATTTCGGTCCTCTCCCGCGGCTACGGCCGGTCCACCCGCGGATTCCAGCAGGTAATGGTCGACGGCTCCGCCGCCCAGTACGGCGACGAGCCTCTCCAGATAAAGAAGAAGTTCCCCCACATAACCGTAGCGGTATGCAAGGACCGCGTCCTCGGCGCGGGCTTCCTTTCGGACCCCAGGGAGCTGCGCTACGCATGGTTCGGGGAGCTCTGCAGGGACAACGGCTTCGACCCTTCGGGCCTGCTAGTCCGCGACGCCGCCTTCCAGCGCCGGGCCCTGAAACCGACCGTCTCGGTAGTCCTCGTCGACTTCAGCCGCCCCATCTTCTACGACCACCTCATGCCGCTCGGCCATCTTCGCGACCTCCCTTCGCGTATCATGGATGCAGATATAATAATAGTGAGCAAGTGTCCCTCGGAGATCAACAACTGGGACAGAAGCCGCTGGGCCGACTCCTTCGACCTTTCGAACTTCGACCCTGAGACCTGCAGCGGAGTCAATCCAAAGGGAAAGGTCCAGAGGCTCTTCTTCACTACCCTCTCCTACTGCCAGATGGAGCCCGTCTTCGTAGAGGGCGAGAACCGCTACCTCTACGCCAAGAGGCTCATCCTCTTCACGGGAATAGCCAATGACATGCCCCTTGTAAGGTACCTGAGCGACACCTTCAAGATTGTGCGCCACTTCAATTACCCCGACCATCACCGCTTCACAGCCGCCGACATGGCCGAGATCCGCGCAACAGCCCTCGCCCATCCGACGGCAGTAATAGCGACAACAGAAAAGGACTCCCAGAGAGTCTGCGACTGCCGCAGGACTCCGGAAGTCCTCAAGGAAAGACTCTTCCGCATTCCGATCAAGGTTCAGTTCCTGACCCCCCACGAAGAGTCTGTATTCCGCACTACCCTCTTCTCCCTACTCTCCTAGGATATCCGCAAGGCGGATGAACGTGTAGATGCAATGATAGTTGCAGTTGATCCAGAAGTACTCGACAGGCTCGTCGATCGAACGGATCATGCCGGTCGTCTCGTCCTGGAGGTTCTCTATCTGGTCCATGAGGGCGCGGGCCTTCTCGAGGGAGAGGCGGTCGCCAGTAAGCTCATAGTATGACATGTAGGCGTTCGCCATGTTCGCGCTGCTCGCGTCGACGGGCTTGTAGCAGAAATACTGCTCGTAGGTGCAGGGGCTGTAGTTGTCACGGACACCCGTGACATCATTGGGCAGGAAGTCCCAGCGGATGAACTGGTCCTCGGACATGCGGATAAGGTCAAGGGCATCGGCTATCTGCTTCTCCGTCGGATTCCCGCTCCTGAGAATATAGTTGGCATAGTCTGACGCAGTGCAGTTGGTGAGGTTCTGGTAGGGTTTTGCGCCTCCATGATAGGTATCCTCGAACTGGCCGGTTATATCGAAGGTCTCTATTGCGACCTTCTCCATCCAGTCGATGCACTTGCGTGTCACCTCCTCGTATCCCTTGACGCCGAACTCCTTGTCCAGACGGCCCAGGTATTCGAGCACGGGATAGAGCATCGCCTTGGAATTGTTGATGGGAATGCCCGTCGTGATGTTGACCTTTATCGGGAACGAACCGTCCTCCGCCTGGATGTTCCTGTAAGTGTCAGCAATCTTCACAGCGGCATCGAAATAGAGGCTGTCGCCTGTCTCGGCAAAGAGGTCGAGGAAGCCCAGTCCGCCCATGCAGGCGTCCATTACCATCGTTGTGCCCTGATTGTCGCTCCAGCCGGAAGAGGCCTTGTCCCCGTAGAATGTGGGAGGGAAGAACTCGAGCGGATGGCCGGCAGGGAAACGCTGGGAAAGGAGGAAAGCCGCGGCATTGCGGGCTATGAGGAGAGCCTCATCGCGGAGAGCGGGGATGCGCCCTGCGATGAAGGCCTCCCTCCTTGGCGTGGTGCCGGTTACCTTGTCGGGCTACGCCTTGAGCTGGCAGCTGAGGTCAGGCTCGGTGGAGCAGGTCTTCCAGCTCTGGACAGCGGGCATCCTGTGGGTATAGAGGGCGGCCCTCATGGCAGCCTCGCGATAGGGACGGGTGTTGCCGGGATAAGGTCCATGGAAGGGGAAGTCGCGGAGGAAGTCCCTCTCGCCGGCTATCGCAAGGACATTGCCGTCCTTGTCGAGAGCCTCGACGGAGAGATGGACGTCCGCGGGATATATGTCGTTCCATACAGGAGCGAGGCTCGCGTTCGGACTGTCGGCAACGAAAGACCATCTGTTGTCGGCATTGCGGCGGTCGAATATGCTGAAACGGTATTTTACGGCACCGTCCACAGTCTCGAAACCGAATGCGGGAGCATAGGTGAACTTGGGGGCGTAGATGTTCCAATAGGGATTGCGTCCCTCATAACCGGGACGGATAGGAACGAGGTACTCCTCGTCAGCCTGGGCATTGAGTTTCTTGAAGGGATCGCTGGTACATGCGGAAAGGGCGAGAGCTAAAGCCGCCACTGTGAAAAATCTGTAGAAGTGTCTCATATCTATAATTAAATCTTACTGCACGGATATCGAGGCCTCGTGGAGAAGGGTGAAGAGGTCGCGGACAAGGTCCTCCGGGAGGCCGCGGGAGCGGCCGAGCGCGAGGGCCGAGGAGAGGACCTCCTCCCACCTCGAGGACTGGACTATCGCAACTCCTCCTGACTTCTTCAGTTCCCCGATCTCGCGGCTTGCGGCCATGCGGTCGGCAAGGAGCGAGACGAGCGAGTCGTCTATCTCATCTATATGGGCGCGCAGGGCGCATAACCTCTCATTGAAGGCGGCGTCGGTGGATCCGGCCTTGCGGACTTTGAGGGAGGCCGCCATAGCCTCGAAGTCCCGGGGGCTGAGCTGCTGGGAGGAATCGCTCAAAGCCTTTTCCGGATCGGGATGGACTTCGACCATAAGGCCGTCGAAGCCGAGGTCCAGAGCTTTCTGGGCGACTTCAGGAACAAGCGTGGCGTCTCCGGCTATATGGCTCGGATCGCAGAGCATCCTGAGGCCGGGGAAACGTCCGCGGAGCTGGACAGGTATCTGCCAGAAAGGCTTGGTCGTGTAGCGGAGCTTCTCGAGGGAGGAGGAGCCGCGATGGGCGGCAACGATATCCGTAAGGCCTGCTCCCCTCAGGCGCTCTATCGCGCCGGCCCAGAGCTCCAGTTCCGGATTGACGGGGTTCTTGACCATTACGGTAACGCCCTCCGAACCGGCAAGGGAGTCGGCAATCTCCTGGACGAGGAAGGGATTGGCTGTAGTGCGGGCGCCGAGCCAGACAAGGTCGAGGCCGGCCGCAAGGCAGGCCTTGACATGGTCGGGCGAGGCCACCTCGGTCGCCACCCTCATGCCGAGAGTGTCGCGGACCTCCATAAGCCATGGAAGCCCCTCGGCGCCTACTCCCTCGAAGGAGGAAGGGCTGGTCCTGGGCTTCCACAGTCCGGCGCGGAAAGTCTCCACGCCGAGGGCTTTCAGGGCGGCGGCAGACGAGAGGACCTCTTCGCGCGACTCCGCGCTGCAGGGCCCTGCAATGATCTCTATGCCGCCTTCCATCATCATTTCTTGTACTCGAAGTTTACGAGGTCTCCGGAAAGGTACTTGTCGTAGGAGGCCATATCCATGAGGCCATGGCCCGTGAGGTTGAAGAGGAGAACTTCCTCGCTGCCTGTCTCCTTGCACCTCATAGCCTCGCGGATAGTCGCTGCGATAGCGTGGGTGGACTCGGGAGCGGGAATTATACCTTCAGCCTTGGCGAAGAGGACTCCGGCGTCGAAGGACTCGAGCTGCTGGATGTCCACAGCCTCCATGAGACCGTCCTTCATCAGCTGGGAGACGACCGCACCGGCACCATGGTAGCGTAGGCCGCCGGCATGGATGTTCGCGGGCATGAACTTATGGCCGAGGGTATACATCGGGATCAGGGGAGTATATCCTGCCTCATCGCCGAAATCGTACTCGAACGTGCCCTGGGTCATCTTAGGGCAGGAGGCGGGCTCACAGGCGACAAAGCGCGTCTTCGTCTTTCCTTCAAAGTTATGGCGCATGAAGGGGAAGGCTATGCCGCTGAAGTTGGATCCGCCGCCGAAGCATGCGATAACGACATCGGGATATTCTCCGGCCATCTCAAACTGCTTCTCTGCCTCAAGGCCGATTATCGTCTGGTGGAGGGAGACATGGCTCATGGTGGAGCCGAGGGTATACTTGCAACCGGGGGTCATGCGGGCGAGCTCGACGGCCTCTGAAATAGCCGTTCCGAGCGAGCCCTGATGGTTGGGGTTGACGGTAAGGATGTCCTTGCCGGCGCGGGTCGACATCGAAGGCGAAGGAGTCACCTGGGCTCCGAACACCTGCATCATCGAACGGCGGTAGGGTTTCTGCTCGTAGCTGACCTTCACCTGGTAGACGGCGGCGTCCATGCCGTAGAGTTTCGCGGCATAGGAGAGGGCAGTACCCCACTGGCCCGCTCCGGTCTCGGTCGTAACGTTCGTCACGCCTTCCCTCTTGCAATAATAGGCCTGGGCAAGCGCGGAATTGAGCTTATGGGAGCCGACGGGGCTCACGCTCTCGTTCTTGAAGTAGATGTGCGCCGGGGTGCCGAGCGCCTTTTCAAGGCCATAGGCACGCACGAGCGGGGTCGAGCGGTAGTATGTATACATCTCACGCACCTCCTCCGGGATCGGGATCCAGCGGTCCGAGAAGTTGAGCTCCTGCTCGGAACACTCGCGGCAGAATATCTCGGAAAGGGAGTCCACGGTAACGGGCTCGCGGGTCACGGGGTCAAGCATCGGAAGGGGCCTCGTCGGCATGTCTGCCTGGATGTTGTACCAGGCGGTAGGAATCTCGGATTCGGGGAGGAAATATCTTTTCTGTTTCATGGTCTTTTCAAAATAAAAAGAGGCCGCACTGTAAAGGCGGCCTCAAATATAGTGTTTTAATTTCTTATATCAGCATATTTGCCTGGAGGAAAGCATTGACCGCTACAGCTACGAAGGCCAGGCAGAGGATAGTTACGATTACGATGCCGATAACCTCAACCCTGTTGAACCAGATTGTATTGTTCCAACCGAGGGTCTGGAACATGGACCAGAAACCGTGGGTAAGGTGGAACCAGACAGCGCCGAACCATATGATATAGAGTACAAGGACCCACCACTTGCCGAATGTGGCGTTGAGAAGGAGGTAGGGGTTGTTCTCGAAAGTTCCGATACCGAAGAGCTCGGGAAGCTGCATCCTGGCCCAGAAGTGGGTAAGGTGGAAGGCTACGAAGCCGAAGATGATGATTCCGAGGACGAACATGTTCTTTGCTGACCATCCGTCGGTTCTTGCCTTGCTCTTGACCTCATAACGGCGCCAGCCGCCACGGGCTTTGATGTTGCCCCAGGTAAGCCAGCATCCCCAGAGGATGTGGACGAGGAAGCCGAGGGCGAGAACGGGAACCATAATGCTTATGACGGGAGTCGACATGAAGTCGCAACCGAGCTTGAAGAGACCGTCACCGGCAGTGAAGAGTTTCTCATCCATAGCGGCGATGCCGTACTTTCCGGTACAGGAGTCGATGACCGAGAAGAAGTTGATCGTTACGTGGAGCGCGAGGAAGATGATGAGGAAGGCTCCGGAGATACTCTGGACAAGTTTTTTGCCGATTGATGATTTGAAAATTGTTGCCATATATAGTTCTTCTTTCTTTTAAAGCACCGCAAAGATACATTCTTTTTCGGGAGTTTCAACTATCTCGCCCATCAAAAAATCATCAAAGCGCGCCGAGAGTGAAGGACAGCTGGGTCGCGAGGGAGGTGTTGTAGCCTTCGGAGAAGAAGACTATGCGGCCGAAACTGTCGGCAATCGCAATCAGGGGAAGGCGGGCATTCCCCTCGTGGCCGACGCCCTCAAGGAGCATCTTCCTGACCTTGCCGTCGATGTCACGGCCTCTCACTACGTTGTCGAGGCCTTCGGGCGCATCGCCGTCGAGGACTATGATCCTGCGGCCCCAGGCGTTGAGCGCCGGCGCCGAGTCCCCGAGCAGGCCGAGTGCATGGACCGTCGGCTCGTCGCCGACTCCGGTTATGCAGAGCATGAAGTAGCCGCGGCCGGTTCGCTGTCGCCTTCGCGGAGGAACAGCCGCTCGGCGTCGAGGTTGCCTATCACCCGGACACGGTCGCCGGGCTCGGGAAGAATGAGCCGGACCTCTTTTCCCTCGCCGGAGGCCTCCAGGTTGAACATCTCGACATGGGCGAGGACGGCGCCGCTCGCAAGGCGGGTGCCGCTCACGAGCATGTAGTATCCTTCATCGAGGTCGTAGCTGAATGTCGGGGGGACGCTCTCGTCGAACTCGCAAAGGCGCGGCGAACCGTCCGTTATTCGGGAGAAAGTATAATGACGGTAGTACTCCGGCAGAGCCGCGGAAGAGGCAGTCGGATAAAAGAGGTCCACATGACCCTTGGGGACGACGGCTTCAGTGCCGGCGCCGAAGTCGACTCCCACCCAGTCGTCCCCCTCGCGGTACTCGGGTCTCGAAGTCGCCTCGTCGAGCCTTGCGGCGAAGCCCAAGGTACGGCAGAGGGCGACGAAGAAGATGTCCCTCGAGCGGGGGTCGGCGATACGCGAGCGCCAGACCGCGACAGGGGGTATCCTCAGGCCCTGGGGGTTGCGTCCGGTGTCGACTTTTATGCTGTCGGACACCCACCTGACGACCTCTGAGGGCGATTTCACCGTTTCGGCAATGCCGGAAGACAGGATCTCGCGGCGGTATGGAAGGAGCATCTCCAATTCGACTCTCGGGCATACGGTCCAACGGTCAGTACCTGTCACGGCACGGGCGTCTTCTATGAACTCCCCGGTCACGTCGACGGCATCCTTGTCGGACAGGAAAAGGTCGGGGGCATAAGTCCTCGGATGGGGCATGGAGGCCCTTTTTACATTCTCAGCGGCAAGCCTCCGTGCGTTCGCCTCGATCTCCTCCCCGGTGGCATTGTTGGGAAGAGGGTCCTCGACAGGAGGAACGATCTCGAGGTCTATCGAGCAGGGCTCGCCGAGCTTCCTGTCGAGGACGACCTCGGACTCTTCGGCCCCGGCGACTGCAAGGCCGAAGAGGCCGTCCTTGTACGCCCATATCACTATGTCGCCGAGGCCGGTGTCGAGGGCGGCGTGGCCGTCGCTGTCGCTCCTGTATGAGGCAACCTTATAGAATTCCGCGTAGTTGTATATGCGGAATTCGACAGCCGCCCCTTCGACGGGATTGCCGTCAGTGTCCCTCACTGTTACTCCGGTGCGGCGGGTCGGGATGTAGCTCTTTATGCAGTTTATTTCGGTGTAGGAGGACGTACGGGAGATCACGTCCTCGGGACCGTTATATGCTCCGAAGACCTTGGTATGGAGAAGCATGGCACGGGAAACCGAGGAGTTGAACCAGGCGAGGTCGAGCACAGGCTCCGGCTCGCAGGCGCCCATGAAGTGCCACTTCCCGTCGACATATACCTCGACCCAGGCATGGTTGTCGTCGGTATGGGCCCACCTCGGAGTGTAGACCTGGCGTGCGGGGATGCCGGCGGCGCGGAGTGCTGCGACAGCAAGCACGGACTCCTCGCCGCAGCGTCCGAGGCCCGAACGGATAAGGGCCATAGGGCCGAGCGTACGGCCGTCGGAGGGAACGTATGTCGCCCTTTCATGGCACCAATGATTTATTTCGAGAGCCGCCTCGCCTATCGTCATGCCCTCCACCCTCGCGCAGAGGCTGTCGGCATAGACGGTACGGAAATCGTCGAGGTTCTCGTTATTGACCCTCAGGGGCAGCACAAAATGGCGGAACTCCCTCACGGGAACGTTCCAATCCATCCTCTTGCGGACTTCCAGCGTCTTTTCGGCGTTGGCCCTCCAAGAGGACTCGGGGAAGACCAGCGAGTCGGGAAGGGGCATCGCCTCATACATGAAGGCGAGGTAATCCTCCGCCGAAGGGCGGCATGACAGGGCACAGAGGGCCGCCAGAGCGGCAATCATCAGATTTTTCTTCGACATATCTTCGTTCCGTGAAATTCTATGGCCCCGGTCTCTTCCTCGAGACTGGCAAGGTTTTCCGGGGTGACTCCCGAACCGGGCATGACTATAATGCGGCCGGAGGCCTTCTCTACCAGCTGCGCAATCAGTTTCCTGCCTTCCCAGGCAGTAGGGGCCGTACCGGAAGTGAGCAGCCGGTCGCACCCGAGAGCTATTATATCCTCAAAGGCGCTGAAGGGTTCCCGGCACTCGTCAAAGGCCCGGTGGAAGGAAACGCTGAGACGCCTTTCCGAACCGTCGCCGCGGGCTATGCGCACCAACCTTTCCATCATCTCCATATCGACGGAACCGTCGGGCCTCAGGGCGCCGATGACGACGCCTGCAGCGCCGAGGTCGCGGCACCTGGCGATGGACTCCGCCATCTCCTCCTCTTCCTCGGGGCTGAAGACAAAATCGCCCCCGCGCGGCCTTACAAGCACGTTCACGGGCACCCCGAGGGCGACGGTGGCGCGTATCGCCCCGTCGCAGGGGGTCACACCACCGACATCTATGTCAGCGCAGAGCTCTATGCGCCCGGCGCCTCCGGCTATCGCCGCGGCGGCCTCTTCGGGAGAGGTGCAGCAGGCCTCGAGAAGTCTCATCCTCATCTACACTATTTATTAATGTTCGCGAAGATAACTATTTTTCGACACAGATATTGGCCTGCGGCTTTGACATTTGACGTAAAAGAGTGATCTTTGCAGCAAGACAAGGGTGGACTTGGCTGGGCCTCTCGGCCCGGGAGTCCTTGAATGGGAATCCGGCGGAAGTCCGGAACTGTGCCCGCAACTGTGGACCGCCTCCTCCGGCGGAAAGTCAGACACCAGCCCCTGCCAAGTTTAATTCCGGGAACTCGGGGACAAGGGACCGTTAAACGGCCTGTAATGCTTTTATCCATTCTTCTGTCGTGGATGGCTCTTTCCGAGACTCCCGACACCCTTTCCGCCGCTGCGGTCTATGCAGAGCGGGCGGTTACCGTCTCAAGGACGGACACTGTTTCAATTCCCGATTACGAGACCCCTGCCGTGGGCGACGTCCTCTTAAGGACGCCGGGGCTTGTCCTGTCGGACAACGGGGGCGCGGCGGGCCTCAAGACTGTAAGTCTCAGAGGCCTCGGCAGCCCTCATACGACGATCCGCATAGACGGCATAAAGGTAAGCAACGTTCAGAGCGGACAGGGAGACCTCGGCATGCTGGATATGACGAATCTTGGCGGCATGGTAGTCGATTATGCCCAGAACAGCGTCGATTTCTGTACGTCGAGGCCCTCGTTCGATTACGGAAGGAAAGTCGGCGGGAAAGTAATGATGGGGGCCGGTTCTTTCGGGACTTACCTCCCCCAGGCACGTCTTGACTTCAAGCTCTCCGACCGCGTCTCATTGAGCGCGAACGCTTCCGGGACAATAAGCGGAGGCAATTTCGTCTATGGAGACGGCCTCCGGCGGGAGAACAACGACATAAAACAATACAGGGCCGGGCTTGACGCATTCGGACTGATGAGCGGAGGAGACTGGTCCGCGAAGGCGTACGTCGGCGGAGCCGGCCGCGGGACGCCGGGCTCCGTCGACTGGCCTTCGACCGACCGCCAGAAAGACCTTTCGGGCTTCGTACAGGGAAGGGTCCGCAAGAACTTCGGAAGTCTCTATTCCATGGACCTCAGCGGGAAAGTCTCATACGACGGGACTGACTACTTCAGCTCTTACGGCGACAGCTCCTATGGTCAGACCGCGGTCCTCATAGGCTCCGGGAACCGTTTTCATCCGCTGAAGTGGCTCGACCTGAGCCTCACCCTCGACTTTGAGTGGGGCGGACTCCGGGCCACTTATTACGAGGCCTCGCGTATCGCGGCGACTGCCGCCGCGGGCGCAAGTTTCGTCCTTCCCCGCTTCAAGGCGGACCTTACCCTGGAGTATGACGGGACCTTCGACAAGGGAGGACTCTCCAGCAATGTCCTCTCCCCCGCCGCGGACTTCCGCTGGGAGGTCGGGGGCGGCGTGGCGCTCGGCGGCTTCGCCCGCCGCGCCTACCGCGCCCCGACCTTCAACGAGCTCTACTACCCCGGCTACGGCAATCCTTCCCTAAGGCCCGAGGATGCCCTTCTCACCGACCTCGGGATCGAATATCACAAAGCCACCGGTGAGCAATGGACAATCTCGGCAAAGGCAGACGGATTCTTCAACTTCCTGAAGGACAAGATCACTTCCGCCCCCAGCCCTGAGGATCCCAATATCTGGATGCCATACAACATCGAGACAGTCAAGGCCTATGGACTTGATGCCGAAACTGGGTTCATGTACATGGATAAGGACTGGAAGGCCGCCTTCTCCGCCCGCTACAGCTATCAGGAAGCCGACGGAGTCCCCTACCTCTCCAGACACAGCGTCGTCCTTTCTGGAGAGCTGACTTTCAGGGGATGGAGTCTGGTGCCTGTCTGGAACTACCGTGGCGGGCGCCACGATTCCTATGGCGACATGCCGGACTGGAACACGCTTGACCTGACTTTCTCCAAGTCCATCAGGTTCAAGGCCTGCGGTCCCCTGACACTTGCAGTGACTGCCCGTAACCTCGCCGACACCCGCTACGCGCTTGTCTCAGGCTACCCATGCCCTTCCCGCTCTTTCATCGCCACCCTCTCCTTCCGGTTCTAGAATGCGGGACTTTCCCATCCTGCTGACTACCAACGACATCCCTCAACGACTCCCGGCATTTTTGCCCGGAGTCATTGGGGGCAAAAATGCCGGGAGTGACTGGGGGCAGAAATGCCGGGAGTCGTTGGAGGATGAAACAATTTTTGGGAGTTTGGAGATAATTAGGTATTTTTGCTCTATTGAACTGAAATCAATCTATTCAGATATGTACAAAAGAGTACTTCTCAAACTCAGCGGAGAGAGCCTCGGAGGCCCTTCCGGAAGAGGAATCGATGAAAAGATGCTTGCCGCGTACGCCGGCGAGATCGCTGCCGCAGCCCGCGAGGGCCTCGAGGTTGCGATCGTAATCGGCGGCGGAAACATTTTCCGCGGCCTCCAGGGCGTAGGAAAAGGTTTCGACCGCGTGAACGGTGACCGCATGGGCATGCTCGCAACCGTCATCAACTCCCTCGGCCTTGCGATGGCCATAAGAAGCGAAGGCGTCGAAGCCGAAGTCTTCACCGCTACCCCAATGGAGCCCGTTGCCAACTACTACATGCGCGACAAGGCCGTCAAGGTCCTCGAGCGCGGCGGCGTCGCCCTCATAGCCGGCGGAACCGGCAACCCTTTCTTCACTACCGACTCCGGCGCCGCCCTGCGCGCCCTTGAGATCGGTGCTGACGCCCTCCTCAAGGGAACCCGCGTCGACGGTGTCTACACTGCCGACCCCGAAAAGGACCCGACAGCGACCAAATACGATGAGCTCACCTTCGACAAGGCCCTCGGCGACCACCTCAAGGTCATGGACCAGACCGCCTTCGCCCTCTGCAGCGAAGGCAACATGCCGATAATCGTCTTCGACATGAACGAGAAAGGCAACCTCACGAAACTCCTCAAGGGAGAAAAGGTCGGAACCCTCGTACACAAGTAAAAAACATAATAACCACTGCCATGATAGAGAAAGCAAAAGGTATCGTCAGCGCCACCAAAGGCAAGATGGCTGACGCAGTCAAGTTCCTCGAAGAGGACCTCAAGACATATCGCGCCGGCAAGGCCAATCCCCTTATCTTCAACAACGTTATGGTTGACTACTACGGCTCTCCCATGCCCATCCCCCAGGTAGCATCCATCACCACTCCCGACGCAAAGACCATCATGATCCAGCCCTGGGAGAAGAACATGATCCCCAAGATCGAGAAGGCCATAATGGACGCCAACGTCGGCCTCACTCCCCAGAACAACGGCGAGGCTATCCGCTGCACCGTTCCCCCTCTTACCGAGGAGCGCCGCAAGGAACTCATCAAGAAGGCGAAGAACGCCGGTGAGAACGCGAAAGTAGTCGTCCGCAACGCCCGCCGTGACGCAATCGACCAGCTCAAGAAGCTCATCAAGGAAGGTCTCCCCGAGGACGTCGAGAAAGACGACGAGGGTCTCGTTCAGAAAGAGACTGACGCCGCAGTGAAGAAGGTCGACGAAATCATCGCCGCCAAGGAAAAGGACATCCTCACGGTATAGTCCTTCGCCGGAATATCCAAATAAGCCATACCTGCCCGCCAGCGTATGGCTTTATTGGTTTATATCAAGAAGTCCGAAAACGACAAAAATCCATCCAAGCAAATGCAGAGACTCCTTATATCCGCATCGGCAGCAGTCATCCTCCTCATCGCAGGATGTACCGCCAGACCTGAAAAGCCCATCACCCTCACTGCCGGCCAAGTCGGGGAAATCTCAATGGAAACCGGCAGATCCGTCCAGGACGTCCTCTTCGACGAGGGCAATTACGCCATGTTCATCCACTTCGGGCTCTACTCCAAACTGGAGGGAGAATGGAAAGGCAAAGCGTACTACGGCAATGCGGAATGGATAATGAGTCCCGCCCAGGCCGGCATCCCCGTCGATGAATACATGGCGGAAGCCGCCACATTCAACCCCTCGAAGTTCGACGCCGAAAAGATCGTCGCGCTCGCGAAGGAGGCCGGAATGAAGTACATCGTCATCACCAGCAAGCATCACGAGGGCTTCGCCATGTTCGACTCCGATGCATGCAGCTTCAACATAACGGACGCGACCCCGTTCGGCCGCGACATAATCGGCGAACTTTCCGAAGCATGTCACAGGAACGGTCTTGGAATAGGGTTCTACTACTCCCAGTTCCAGGACTGGACCGCGCCCGGAGGCGGCTACGGCCCGACAAGAGACGCCGATGGCAAGGCCGTCTCATTCGATGACTATTTCTGGAAGAAGTGCGTCCCCCAGGTCGAGGAGATAACGACAAGATACGGAGACGTCCAGCTCATCTGGTTCGACACGCCGGACGTCATGGGCCCGGAGTATTCGAAGATCCTCGTGGACATCGTCCGCAAGAACCAGCCTCATGCACTCGTCTCCAGCCGCGTCGGCAACGGCATGGGCGACTACGAGACCCTCGGCGACATGGAAGTGCCCACAGTCAATCACCCCGGACGATGGGAAGGCATCGATGTGACCCAGGTAGGATGGGGATACTCCAAAGCAGACCACAGGTGGAAGACTCCAGGATACATAGTCAGGACCCTCGTCGGCACCATAGCGCGCGGAGGCACATTCATGATGAACGTCGGCCCCACCAAGGACGGTGAAATCGCTCCCGAGGCCGCCGCTGCGCTCAGCAAAAGCGGGGAATGGATAAGCCGCCATCCCAAAGTAATCTACAGGGCCGAAGCCTCCCCATGGGGCCATGCTCTGCCATGGGGTGACGCAGTCGTCAATGACGGCAGGCTGTACCTCATAGTGACCGACTGGCCGTCTGACGGGAAGCTGCTCGTCCCGGGGATAAGGAACGGCATACGCTCAGCCCGCATCGACGGAGGAAAGAAACTGAAATTCCGTAAAGATGGGACATGGCTGGAAATCGAAGTCCCCTGCCGCGCCCCGGAAGACTATGCCGGCGTCATAGAGCTGACTCCGGAAGGAGAACTGGACATCGACGCTACGCCGGCAGTCATCCCCGGCTCAAGGAACCTGATTTCAACAGAGCTCGCCTCTTCTGTCAGTAACACGGCCATCACAAGGACCGGATGGATGGAGAACTACGGGGAATGGAAAAACAAGGGCATGACCATGATGAATCAATCGTCAATGACAACATGGGCCATCGAGTTCCCCGCCCCCGGATATTATGACATCAACCTTGAATACCGCTCGGGAGACCGCCACGAATGGAGAGTGACCGTTGACGGATGCCAGTCGATAGAGCACAGCTGCGGAGCTTCCGACATATTCAGCCTCCACCCTCTCGGATGGATCAGGATAGACGCCCCCGGCATCCACGAAATAGACGTTCAGGTCCTTACCGGCCCCGAGGATGACGCCGAACTCTCCGGACTCTACATAGATCCCGTCATGCTGTAGAGAGGCAGCATCCCGTACAACCAGTTCTTCATCGGCGCAAATTAAACAGATTTTGCAAAAAATTAACCAGAAATGACATGCAAGCTTGCTCGCAAGCAGGGTAATTTTGCGGTAAATAACAACTCCAGACATTAACCAAGAACATAATGCTATTAAGAATCATGAAACACCGTTTTATTGCCACACTTGCAATAGCAGCATGCAGCCTGCCTGCACTCGCGCAAGGCGTAGAGTATGCAGGAATCAAACTCGCCGACAATGACAGTTCCGCCAATGGGTATGCGCTCCCTGAAGGCTCCAGCGTCATCAATGATACAGAGCTGACCTATACTGAAGGCTGGTACCACGAACGTCTTCTCCCCCGCCGCATCGGAAGGTTCTGCAATACACGCAGCACATCCACCGGCCCCGGAGCCACAGCTTCATATGTTTTCTCTGGTGCAGGCTCCATCAAATGGCACGGGGCCCCGTCGGACGCCTCCGCCGAAGTTTTCATCGACGGTCGGTCCAAAGGTGTCGTCGTCTGTTCAGGCAGTGACGGAATACTGTTTGACTCCGGCGAGCTGGCCCCAGGCCGCCACTCCTTTGCCATTGAAGCGAAGACTGGCAACGTGGAGATTGATTTCATCGAATACACGACGGCAAAGGCATCATCATACACTATCGATTCCGGAAACAGTTCCTTTATATATTATACATCCGGATTCAGCCTCGACCCCAAATCGCTGAACAAGGAAACGAGCACACTGTCCGCCAAGGACAAGGACGAGATGTTTGAAATCTACTTCCGCGGAACAAGCTTGAAATGTTACGGCGAGAAGGGCCCCGACGGAGGCTCCCTCAGCCTCTACGTCAAGGGCGAAAAAGTCAGGGAAGTAAGCCTCGAGGCCTCAGAGGAGTCCGGCGGAGCACGCCTTTTCGTGCTCGAGGGCCTCCCTGCCGACGAGGGCAACATGGTCCGCGGCATAGTCGGTCCCAAAGCCGGGAAAGTCGCCCTTGAGAGTTTCGAGGTCGAAGACCCCGCCTGCCTCATGGTAGAGATGAACCTCAATACCGACCTCGAGCTGGCACAGATGGTCCGCCACGAGCGCACCGCCTCATCTCCTGAGAACTGGACCCCCGTCTCTTACGGAGCGACGGCTCCGGAGACCGGCATCACCCTCGGCGAAGGCGTCCTCAGGACAGCCTTCGACCGCAACATCAATTATCTCAAGGACTGTCTCGGGAAGCCCAACTGGGTGGATGACAAAGACCAGGACAGGATCTGGATAGACATGCTGTACGCCTCCAACGAGGGCCGCATGCTCGGAGGAATGGGCCACACTCTCCGCTGGGCCGACGTCCCCGAGTTCGACAAGGCCATCGAGGACATCCTCGAAGCCGTTGACCGGCGCCAGTTCGCTAACGGCAACGGCTACCTGATGCCCTACGGCCATGAGACCTACAACATCTCCAAGGACACCTGGCCCGGTATAATGCGTGACGAGCAGAAGAACTACGACAGGGCTATGTTCACCAAGGGCATGCTTGCCGCCGGCCGCGCCGGGCACGAGAGAGGTTACACCCTCCTAAGGCCCTTCTACGACTGGTTCAACAGTTCGGAGCAGTATCTTCCCAACATGCTTCTCGGCAGCATGGGCATCCAGGGCAGCATAGCCGGGCCCATGGTCTACCACTCCCCTGTCGGAGTCCCCGCGGACATCCAGACAAACATGAAGTACTACGACATGGACTGGTGGCTCGAAGCCCTCGGCGAACGCATCCCGGAAGCAATATGGCGCTTCACCCTCAACCGTCCCCACAACTACATCCTCACGAGCCTCTGCGCCCTTGTCGACATCTACAGGGCGACAGGCGAAGAGAAATATCTAAGCGCCGCCCTCGGCGGCTGGGACATCTACCACAATTACTACCAGCTTCCCGGCGGGGCAATAACCATCTGCGAGCACTTCGAGTGCCGTCCCTGGACCCACACACTCAAGAACCTCCCCAACAACATCTATGAGACCTGCGCCGGAGTTTTCTGGATCGACCTCAACCACCGTTTCCTCCAGCTCTGGCCCGAGAACGAGCTCTACGCCTCCCACATAGAGCAGGAACTCTACAACATAGTGATCCCCGCCCAGGGAGAAGACGGCAAGATACGCTATTTCAACCACCTCAACGAGTCGAAGTATCCTCCGATGTGCTACAACACATGTTGCGAGATCCAGGCGACAGCCTTCTACGGAATGATGCCCGAATACCTCTACTCAGTAGCCGAAGACGGCATATATGTCAACACCTTCGCCCAGTCCGAATCAGAATTTGAAATAGGCGGAAAGAAAGTGAAGCTTACCATGGACACCACCTTCCCCTATAGTGGTGACGTATCGCTCAAGGTATCCGCGGAAGAACCCGTTCCCATGAAGCTCCGCCTGAGGATCCCGTCATGGACAGAAGGAAAGGTCAAGGTATATGTCAATGGTAAGGTGGAAGCTGTCGGAGTTCCCGGATCCTTCCTTACGATGGACAGGGAATGGAAGGACGGCGACAGCATAAGCGTCAGTTTCCCGATGAGACTCAGACGCGAGAAATATACAGGTACGACCAAAATCGAAGGAGCGACAAGGTACGGCTTCCTCTACGGCCCCATGCTGATGGCCGTGACAGGCCCCATTATGGAAGTGCTCCAGGCCCCCGACGAGAGATCGATTGCCTTCGACATGTCCGTCGCAGACTTCGAGAATCGCCTGAGGCCCACCTCAGACCCCTGCGTATTCGAGATCGAAGGCTGCCCCGGCTATACCCTGAGACCCTACTTCTCCTTCCAGAACGGCACCTTCACCTGCTTCCCCGGATTCCGGAATTAATGAAAATTGACGACAACGGACTACGGACCACTTGCGGGGATACTGTCGAAATACTCCCGGGAGACATGCTCATTCTCCAGACAAAATAGCCGAAGATTATTCGAGAAGCCGATTTTGTGTCAACTCAATTCCGCTAGCCGGCACATACGGGCAAAAGCAGCCGGAAGTGCGGTCTGTCGCGGGAAATGCCCGCGACAGACGCCCAAAAACTGCCGGAATGCCGCTCTGCCGCGGGAAATGCCCGCGACAGACGCCCAAAAACAACCGGAAAGCCGGAGTGTCGCGGGAAATGCCCGCGACAGACACGTTATTCAGCGAAGGAGAGGACGGCGGCGACGGCGGCTTCCTCGGCAAGGGGATCCTTGTCGTAGAAGAGGGAATGGGTGCCGTTAGGAATAACGACAAAGTTCTGTTTTCCTTCTCCGACAGCGGATTTGTAGAGGTCAAGCGAGGGGAGGGAGATTATTTTGTCACGGCCGGGACAGATGACCAGATGTTCGTGGTCGTATTCCCTTACCGCCTTGAGGCCCTGCTTGAGAAGGACATAGTACTCCGGAAGCTGGCGTGTGAAGAACCAGGTCCAGTATTCGGCTCCGAGGTACATCTCGTCACAGGGGGCATCCTCGTAATGGAGATGGTACTTGGAACTGGGGTGCCAGTGGCAGTTGACCTTGGGGGTGAAGGGCGAGAGCACGCGCAGCGCGAGTCTCGCCGTCCAGGGCATCTGGAGGTTCTCGAAGCTGGGGCTGACATAGACAATCTTACCTATCTCCGGGTCCGGACAGCCGAGAATGGCGGCCATTGCGGTACCCATCGAATGACCCAGCAGGTGCACCTTTGAATATCGCGTCCTGAGGTCTGCAATCGCATTTGCGGCAAGCCCCATCCAGTCCTTCGAACGGGACCTTATGAAATCCTTTCCGCATGTCCCGTGGCCGGGGAGCCTTGGGACGAAGACATCATAGCCCATATCGAAGAGGTCCGTCGCAGGCCTTACGAGTTCTCCGGGATAGCCCCTGTAACCATGGATAAAGAGCCAGCATTCATCAGCTTTCTCCTCGTGGAGAAGGCTGAAGGAACGTGCGGCCCTGCGGCAGGACATCCTGTCCTGATAGACCCCGTCATACCACTTGTCGGGGACAGAATAGTCAAATATCGAAAAATCTATCATTCAGGTAATCAGAAGACCAGCTCCTCGCCGCGGTAGAAGTCGAGGAGGCGGGTCTGGAAGAGATACTCGTAACGGGCCTTGACGAGGTTGGACTCGGCCGAAAGCATCTTGTTCTTTGCTTCGTTGTACTCGGTTATGTTGGCTTTGCCGGCCTCATACTTGGCAAGGACCAGTTCGAAGGATTCGGTCGCACTCTCGGAAGCGAGGGTGCAGCTTTCGTATTTTCCGTCCGCAGCAAGAGCGTTGTAGTAGGCCTGCTGGATCTCCTTGTAGAGGCTCTTCTTCGTGCTTTCAAGCTGGTACTCGGAATTCTGGAGGCGCAGGCGTGCCGTGCGTACCGAATTGCGGGTCTGGAGACGGTCGAAGATCGGAATGCTGAGGCTGAGACCTACATACTGGCTGAAGTTGTTCTTCATCTGGTCTGCGAAAGAGGCGGAGGCGACTCTCGAGGAAGTATAGAAGTTGGTCCCGATACCGCCGCTCAGGGAGATGGAGGGCCACCAGCCGGACTTGGCGAGGGAGACGCCCGCCTTGGCGTAGTCGACATCGGCCTCGCCGGCCTTGATGGCCGGTTTTGCCTGGACGGCGTCGGCATAGATACCTTCAGGGCTCATCAGGAGACGGCGCTCGAGGGCCTCAGTCGAGGGCGCGACAACGTCGAAGCCCTCGGGAGAAGGGAGCTCGAGAAGCTGGGTGAGGTCCAGAAGGGCAAGTTGGAGGTTGCTCTCAGCCTGGGCGAGGGAGACGCGGCTCTCCGCGAGGGTCGCCTTCTGGGCGGCGACCTCGGCGCGGCTCGCCGAACCGTTCCCGGCCATGATCTCAAGCCTCTCGACCTGGAGGGAATCTATTACGACCTGGGACTTTGCCACTTCGAGTATCTCCTTGTCATAAAGTATCTGGATGTAGGCCTGGGCGACGGATATCCTTATGTCGTCCTTCGCCTTGTCGAGCTTTGCCGTAAGCGAAGCGAGATTGAGCTTGTCAAGGGCGATGGAGCGGTTGATCCTGAAACCCTGGAAGACGGGAACGCTGCTCCCGAGGCTGAATGAAGTGGACGTAGTGTTCGCGTTGTCGTAGGTGTTGTCCGCGGTAAGACCTCGGCCGAAGGAGAAGTTCTCCGAGGCCGAAGCCGAGAGGTTGGGCAGGCGGCTGAGCTTGTCTGTATTGAGCTCGATCTCGCCCATCTCGACATTGAGGGCGGTCTGTTTCACCGTTATGTTGTTGTCGATCGCATGGTCGATGCAGTCCTTGAGGGACCAGGTGCGCGGCGCCTCCTGGGCGGAGACGAGGACCGGTACGACCGCTAATATAGTTGTGAGAAGCCTTCTCATAGCCTTGTCCGATTATTTCTTCTTGGGTACGATTATCTGGGAGCCGCGGACGACGTCGCCCTCGGCGAGACCTTCCTTGACGGAGATGTTGATGCCGTCGGAAAGACCTGTCACAATCTGGGTTCTGACATATTCCTCATCGACCTTCTTGTATACGAAGGTAGAATCGCCGCTGAACTCGAGAGCACTCTCGGGGATGGTGAGGGCATCCTCTTCGGAAGCGAGGACTATCTCGGCATTGGCGCTGTAGCCGGAACGGATAGTAACGTCGGAATTGCACTTGACGGCCGCCTTTATCTCGAACTGGTTGGCTCCGTTGTTCTCGATTGCCTTAGGGGATATGTACTCGAGGGTAGCGTCGAGGGAGAGGTCCTGGAGGGCTCCGATCGAGATTATCATGGGTATGCCCTCATGGAGGGAGCCCACCTCCGTCTCGTCGATGTTGCCGTCGAAGATCAGGTCGTTCATGTCGGCGATTGTCGCGACAGTCGTACCGTCATTCATCGTGTTGGCCTGGATAACGGAGTTACCCACCTTGACGGGAATGTCGAGGATAAGGCCTGTGATCGTCGAGCGGACGAGGGTCGAGCTGGACTTGGCGTTCTTGGAGGAAACGCCGTCACGGATGACCTCGAGGGCATCCTGGGCGGCCGAGGCCTCCTCCTTCGCCTGGTTCAGAGCCTGGGCCACCTTGTCGAACTCCTCGGCGCTCACGAGGTCCTTGTCGTAGAGGGCCTTCTCGCGGTCATAGTTGGTCTGGGCCTGCTTGAGGTTTATCTCTGAAAGGCGTACGCGGCTCTCGGCCGAAGAAAGGGAGCTCATGTCGGGGATCACCTTGAGCTTCGCGATTACGTCGTTCTCCTTGACCTCCTGGCCGGCCTCCTTGTAGAGCTCGGCTATGATGCCGTTGATCTGGGGCTTGATGTTGACCTCGTTGCGGGGCGTTATCTTGCCCGTGATGACGGCGGATTTCTTAACGTCCATGCGCGTCGTGGAAAGTTCCGGGTAGACAGGTTTCTCCGGACGGGACTTCATATAGAGGAACACGAAGGTCCCGACGAAAAGGAGCGCTATGAGCGCGATCGAAAAGTATCTGAAAAACTTTTTCATATAGTGTTTTGTATTTTATTATTCATCTCTCATTGCATCCACAGGCTTGATTCTCATCGCCCTCGTCGCAGGGGCGAGTCCGGCCACGACGCCGAGCGCGGCGATTATGACGACGGCAAGCGTCGCCGTTCCGAAGCCTATCTGGAATATCACCTCATGCTTTGTTATTATCTCCAGCAGGGACAGCATGCCCACAGAGAACATTATTCCCAGGGCACCGGCCACCAAAGTAAGGGAAATGCTCTCGAGGATAATCTGGGAGAGGATATCCCAGGGGGTCGCACCTATCGCGCGGCGGATACCGATCTCGACTGTACGCTCGCGCACAGTGACCATCATGATGTTGCTGACACCTATCGCTCCGGCGAGGATGGTCCCGAGACCGACAAGCCAGATGAGGAAGTTGATTCCTTTGAACAGGTTGTCTATGAGGGAGAACATCTCGGAAGTGTTGAACACAAAGAGGGCTCTCTCATCAGTCGGGTCGAACAGATGTTCGCGGGCAACTATCTGGCGCAGACGTCCTCCCATGGCGGACATGTTGACACCGTCCTTTCCGGTCAGGCATATCAGGTCCACATTGGTACCGGTATGGTAGAGTTTCTGGGCGACGGGAAGTGGAATGAGTATCTTCTCGTCCGCTCTGCCGTTGATGGAAATATTGCCTGAGGCTTCATTCACTCCCACAACCTGGAAATATGAAGACCCGAGACAGATGTATTTTCCACAGGGGTCCGAACCATCAGGGAACAGTTCGTTGTAGATACGCTCCCCTATGACGCATACCTTCCTTTCCTGGGCAAGGTCCACGTCATTGAGCGCACGGCCGAAAGAGATGTCCGGGATCTCCACCTTGAAATAATCGGGAGCTATGCCTTGGACACTTCCGGTGGCGCTATGGACGCCATAGGTCGTATTGGTACCCCATCGTGCTACTGTACCTGTTACGACATCAAGTTCAGGCGCCATGATACGCAGGCGGGCAATATCCTTTTCGCCAAGTCTCCAATTCCGGCCCTCTTTCATTCCCTTGTAGGGTTTGGTTGTCGTGCCGGAGAAAAGGAAGCATGCGTTGGAGGCGAAGCCGTCGAAGTTCTTCATCAGCATCTGCCTGAGGCCGGCTCCGCCGCCGATAAGGAAGAGCAGCATGAAGATGCCCCAGAAGATGCCGAAGCCCGTAAGGACCGTCCTGCTCCTGGTGCGGGTCAGCGTCGCGACTATCTCATTGAAACTGTCAATATCGAATTTCATAATATACGTATCGCTAATCTGCCCTCAGGGCTTCTATTGGTTTGACTTTGGAGGCTTTGATGGCCGGCATGAGGCCGGCTATCGTGCCGGCGACGATAAGGACCACAGTCGCGCCGACAGCTACGCTGAGGCCGACGGTCGGGTCCTTGAGTATCGCCTGCTGGCCGCCGAACAGGCTCATTGTCTGCTGGCCGAGCGTGCGGTCGAGGATCTCGCATACGCCCAGGCCGAGCACCATTCCCACGTATCCGAAGAACGCCGTGATGATGACGCTCTCGGTAACTATGCCCTTCATTATGGACCAGGGGGAGGCGCCGATTGCCTTGCGTATGCCGAACTCATGGGTCCTTTCCTTGACGGTTATCAGCATGATGTTGCTCACGCCGACTATGCCGCCAAGAAGAGTGAAGAGACCGATTATCCAAAGGGCAGTCGAGATTATTTTCGTGCCCTTTTCCATCTGGAGGTTCTGCTTGAAGCGGTTCCATATCCAGATTGCGCCGTTGTCGTCGGGAGCGGCCCTGTGGTTGGTGTTTATCGCAGCGCGGTACTTCTTCTCGAAGTCCTCGTTCGCCTCTATCGTCTCAAGGCCGTGGAAGGAGAAGGTCAGTTCGCCTATGTAGCGGCCTTTGTTGTAGACCGTCTTGAGCGTCGTGTAGGGAATGAAGATGTCGGAACCATAGCGGCTCTCGTCGTTCTGATAGATGCCGACGACAAGGTACATGAGATTGTCAGCCTTGATTCTCCTGCCTATCATCTCAGCGGGATCGGCCCCCGCGCCGAGGAAGTGGCGTGCGCTTGCATCGGCCAGGACCGCGACCTTCTTCTTCTCCTTTATGTCGCTGTCATTTATGAAACGGCCGCTCAGAAGTTTCATCTTCTCAATGACCGCATAATCCGGATACACGCCATATAAGGCATCCGAAACGGATCTGGAGCCATACGAGACATTCAGGCCGCTCTGGTAAACGCTCGGGGAGACTCCGTCTATCACGTCGGCAAAGTTCTTCCCGGCGGTCGTCTCTATGTCGCGGTCCTCGAGCCTTATCCAACGGCCCTGCTTGAGACCGTCGTAAGGGACCGAAGTCACTCCGCCGCCTATCATCATCGTGTTCGTAAGGACGTCCGCGCCTCCGGACATGAAGGAATTCATCAGCCCGTTGCCTACTCCCAGGAGCACTATCAGCATGAAGATGCCCCAGGACACCGCAAAACCCGTGAGGACAGTGCGGAGCCTGTTACGCCTGATAGAGCCGAATATTTCTACGAGCAGGTCTCTCATTCTTCAATAAGGCCGTCCTTGATCCTTATGATGCGGTCTGTCTTGGCCGCGACATTGGGATCGTGGGTTACAATTATCATCGTCACCCCCTCCTCGCGGTTGAGTTTTGTGAGGAGCTCCATGACCTCGACGGAAGTCTTGGAGTCAAGGGCTCCTGTCGGCTCGTCGGCAAGGATAATTTCGGGGTGGGTTATAAGGGCGCGGGCTATCGCGACCCTCTGTTTCTGACCTCCGGAAAGCTCGTTGGGATAGTGGTCGGCCCAGGCCGTAAGACCCATCTTCTCGAGATATTCGAGGGCCATTTCATGGCGCTTCCTGCGGCTTACGCCCTGGTAGAAGAGAGGCAGCTCGACATTCTCGACAGCCGTCTTGAAGGAAATCAGGTTGAAGGACTGGAAGATGAAGCCTATTGTCCTGTTCCTGTAGGCGGCCGCCGTCCTTTCTCCGAGGTCCTTTATGAGTTTTCCGTCAATCATGTACTCCCCGGTATCGTAGTTGTCGAGGATACCGAGGATGTTGAGGAGGGTCGATTTGCCGGAGCCCGAAGCTCCCATGATCGAGACGAACTCCCCTTTGTCTATTTCAAGGTTGATTCCTTTGAGGACGTGAAGGGGCTGGGCCCCCTCGTAGGTCTTGTTGACGTCCTTTAGTTCTATCTGCATACAGGCAAGGTTTTTTCACGCAGCCAGGCCCTTGTTTCGGGATCCAGGCGAAGCGCAAGTGTATCAAAAACAAGGCCATTGTAGTCGTTCAGCCAGTCTATTTCGTCATCCGTCATCATCTCGGTTACAAGCGGTTCCGTATCGATATGGCAACGTGTCAGAGTGTCGAAGCACAGGAAGTCCCCGAACTCGTTCCTGGCGGCTTCGCGCACGAGGATTGCATTCTCGTGGCGCACGCCGTGGAGGCCTTCGCGATAGAGGCCCGGCTCGTTGGAGGTTATCATGCCGGGGAGGAGGGGCTGGCGGTTGAAGTTCTGGCGGATATCCTCGGGTCCTTCATGGACGCCAAGCCAGAAACCTATGCCATGGCCCGTTCCGTGGCCGAAATTGCGGCGCGCCTGCCAGAGGGGATTCCTCGCGAGGACGTCGAGCTGGCATCCGGCGGTTCCGCGGGGGAAGACAGCCATCGAGAGGTCTATCATGCCACGGAGGACAAGGGTATAGTCCTCCTTCTCGAGGTCAGTAAGCTCACCCATCGGGACGGTCCGGGTAATATCCGTCGTGCCTGTCGTATAATGTCCGCCGGAATCGACGAGATAAAGGCCGCGGGGCTCGATGAGGGGAGCATTCTCCCTCGGGGTGATGTAGTGGGGAAGCGCGGCGCCGGCGCCGTACGCCGAGATGTTCTCGAAGCTGTCCCCCCTGTAGCCGGGTATCTCCGCACGGAGCGAGGAGAGCTTGACCGAGGCCTGCCACTCATTTACTGGCTCGCCGCTCTTCACTCTGGTCTCGAGCCAATATAGGAACTTCTCCATCGCGAGGCCGTCATTGATGTAGCAGCGCTTCTGGCTGGCAATCTCGACATTGTTCTTGACGGCTTTCATAAGGGGTATGGGAGAGGCGTCATAGGTTTTGTCGACCTTCTTGAGAACCTCCGAGAGCTCGTAGCTTGCCGAGGCGGGATCCACGAGAAGGCGATCCTCCACCTCATACATGTCAGTGAAGAAATCCCCATACGGAAGTATCTCCACGCCCGCGTCACGGAGATACGCGAAAGTATTTTCTGTGACAGGGTCGTGCTCTCCCTTGTCCACGTACCACCGGACGCTGTCAAGGGTCACAAGGAGGTAGGAAATCACGTAAGGGTTGTATTCTATGTCGTTTCCACGGACGTTGAGGAGCCAGGCTATCTCGTCCAGAGAACATAGCACCATAGCCGAGCACTGTTTCTCCTCGATACGGTCGCGGAGCCACTCTATCTTGTCTTCAAGGCTCTCGCCGCACTCCTTTTCGGTAATGTACTCTATCGAGGTCGACGGAGTCAGGGGGCGGTCCTCCCAGAGGGCGTCGAGAAGGTCGGGCCGGGAGACGAGGCGGTAGCCGTCGGCTCCGAAGGCCGCCTCGAGGGCGTCCTCGAGCTCTTCGACGGCGCCGAGGCTCATCGTGAGGCCGTCGAAGGCGACAGCCGAGCCGCTCTCAAGATTAGCCGCAAGCCATTCCGGGATGGATACCGAATCGGGCTGGCGGGTCTTGTGGAGCACGATCCCGCTGCCTTCGAGCTGCTTTTTCGACTGGATGAAATAGCGGGAGTCGGTCCACAGGCCGGCATGGTCAAGGGTGATGACAAGGTCTCCGGCCTCGCCGGTAAACCCGCTCATCCACTCTACCTGGTGCCATCTGTCGGCAGGGTATTCACTGGAAAAAGGGTCGGTGCCGCTGATTACAACGGCATCCCACCCAAGTTTTCTCATCATTGTCCTCAGGCGTCCGACACGCCTTGAATGAAGTTCAGACATATTATCAGATATTTAACAGCATCGGTATGTCAAGGCACGCATCGAAAATCAGGACCATCGTGACGATGCCCGATAATACGAATGCGATGAAAAGGATCGTACCCGGGCGCCAGCGGGGAGCCTGGAGGTCGAACGCAAGCGTCACTCCGACAAATATATTCCATACTCCCCAAAGAGCGCACGTAAGTATGGCTGAAATGATTACCGGAGTCGAGAATACGGCACCGATGACACGGATTGCATCGGGATCATCCACGAACTTTTCAATCCAATGGGGTATGAAGTCTATGCAGGCACCGGAGACGAGAGCGCCGAGACCGTTCACTATCATGATTGCGCCGAGTATCACGAGCAGTATCTGGCCGATACCGCTGCCGGGTTTGCGGCGGGGCGCCTCTGCGCGACATCACCCGTCGCGGATCGCTCAAATACGCGGGCTTTCTGCATGCCCGTACCGAGGATGACACCGACACACAGATCACCGATCTCGCACTCGACTGTCTCCGCCGGAAAAAG
>JAKSJS010000100.1 GCA_024398155.1 Bacteroidales bacterium
ACCCAGAACCCCGGGTGGGCGGACGGTCTTGACTTCTAAACAGCTTCCATCATGAAAAAGATATCAGCAATCATATTCGCGGCATTAATGCTCGCATCCTGCGCAAAGGAAGTCACCCTGTCCATCCCCGAAGTCCAGAGCTCATACGAGTTCGAGGCCGCCGGTGCGACAGAGTTCGCGACGGTCTCGACCACTGACTTCACCGTTTCCTGCGAGGCCGGATGGATCCGCACTGAAATTTACAAGGGCAGCAAGGCCCACAACCTCCGCATAACAGCCAGCAGCAACACCAAGGCCGCCGACCGTTCGGCTGAGATAATACTTGTCCCGAACAGCAGAGCCGGGGGCGGCAAGGCCAGGCCTGTCACCATCACGGTCCGTCAGAAGGGCGCATCGCCTTTCATAAAGCTCATGCCCGGATCCGTCTCACTCGCCATGGAAGACACTGAGTTCGTCCTGACCTCCGTCGCGAACTGTCCATACGACATCGAGACTCCTGACTGGGTCGAGCTCGGAACCAGCGAAACCGTCGAATCGACGGATACCGTCAGACTCAGCTTCAACATCCTCGGAGAAGTGAAGCTCGGAGAAAGCCGCGACGGGTACGTCACCATCAAGGGCAGGGACAACGCTGAAGGAGTGACAGCCCAGGCATACATAGAGCAGGTTGGCGCCAAATGGGAGACCGTCACCATGACCTGGGGTCTTGTCGACATCCAGTACATCTGGCAGGCCTTCGGCAAGACGACTTCCGCCATCACCAGGACTACGGTAAGCTCGACTGACTTCAGCAGCTTCCCGAGGATAAGCCTGTACGATAAGGGCGGCTTCATCTACTCGAACGAGGATGGCGACAAGCTTTATGTAGTGATGAGCAGCGATGCCCAGTTCAAGATAAACAAGGCTGGCTCAAAGACCTCTACCGGAAACATCAACCGTGACGGCGAGAACGTCGAGCGCATGCAGATGAACAAGGCAACTGCCGGAGTCGGAGAGAACAGCTTCATGTTCATCGCGCCGAGAAGCGGCGTCCTCGAAGTCGAGGCCGCGGCGCCGAACAGCGGTGACAGGAAGACCCAGATCCTCGTTGACGGGACTCTGATTGAGGGTACCTTCGCGGCTCCCTACGCGATCCCGTCGGCAGTGACGGAGATCCCCATCGCCGTTTCCGGAAGCGAAGGCGCAGAAGTACGCATCTTCGGTACAGCCGGAGCCACCAACTTCTTCCAGATCAAATACACTTACGAAAGACCAGTACTCGAATGATGAAACGCATACTCGTTATATTTGGATTCATGGCTTTGTCAGCAGCCCTCTGCTGCTGCAACAAAGAGGAAGCCGTACTCAGGATCGAAAGGAGTTTCCTCACCCAGAACGCAACCTCCTCGGGACTTTCAGTGAAGATCCCCGTGAGGGCAAGCGGCGCGTACAGCGCTGTCGTGCCCGCTGACGCAGCCTCATGGTGCCACCCTGAAATCAAGGGTGTGTACATCGACCTCACCATCGACCCTCTCGACAACGGAGGCAACCGTGAGACGACAGTAACTGTGTCGTCAGCCGGATGCCATGACATCTCGATCAAGGTGGCCCAGTCCTCAGTCATGGTGGTCAATCCTCCGAAAGAGATCTCGCTCTCCAACGGTCTGAGGTCCTTCAGCCTGACGGTAATCTCCGGAAGCGAACTCGAATTCTCCTATCCCGATTGGATCAGCCCCGTCGACGACAAATTCGTTGCCGGCGAGAAGACATACACCTTCGAAGCCAGCGAGCTTGACGGAGTCGAGGCCGACAAGCGTTCCGGATCATTCGTGATAAAGGCCCTCAGTGCAGGTTTCCGTCTCGAGATACCCGTAAGCCAGGTCGCCTACACAAATGCCGCGATAAAGACGATGATAGAGCTTTGGAAGACCAGCATCTTCTCCAGTTCACCTCTCGACACGAAATCCTCGAGGTACAGCCTCCTTATGGACATCGAGGCCATGTGCAACGAGTTCTCACGCGACGAGTTCCATAACTATCTCGACATGCAGGATGCAGCCGCAAGAAGCGAAGAAGAGGCGAAGCCCATACTCGCCCTCTACAACTACGCCTTCGAGCATGTCCTCTCCGAAATCCAGTCCACGAAGGTCGCCAGCGGCACCGCCGTCATCTGGATGCTCTACAATGCCGGCTTCATAGTCAAGACTCCGTCTGTCACCTTCGGCATGGCCGTCAACCACCGTTATGCCGTCCAGCTCGCTCCCTATCTTGACTTCATCACCGTGTCCCACAGTGACAGCGACCATATCGACAACGCCCTCATGAACGCAATGGACCGTCTCGGGAAACCCGTTCTCACGAACTTCCACACAGCAAATTCCTACTGTGCGACCGAGCCCACGACCTATCATATCGGAGACACGAGGATAACCACCTCCATAACCGACGAGAACTCTACGGACAAGTACTGCACCACTGTCCACAGGATCAAGCTCGGCGAGGACGCCGGCGGACTTGAGATAATCCATACCGGTGACTCTTCATACGACCGCAGCCAGTTCACAGGCTGTCTCGACGGCAGCGCGACCAACATCCTTATCCTGAGATACGGCTCCGCCGCCGAGACGAACATCCTTGGCGGCCTCCCCGGCCAGACAATGCCGGACTGCATACTCCTCTGCCACCTCGAGGAACTGCGCCATTATCCGTTCCAGTCTCCCAAGAGGGCGGCAATCAGCGATGCCGTTGACAACATGAACAATTTCAATTCCACAGTCGCTTCCAAAAAGGTCTATATGCCCTTCTGGGGAGAGAAGATGGTCTGGAAAAACGGTAGACTTCAATAATATCAACTCAACTAATAATTCAATCATTCATTATGAAAAAAGCACTAATTCTGATCTCGGCTGCGCTGCTTGCCTTCGCATGCTCGACATTCGACGACAGCGACATCCTCTCGCGTCTCGACTCACTTGAATCCGCTGTTCTTGACATCCAGAAAGTCATGGAAAGCGGAGATTACATCACTTCCATCGAAGAAGTGAAAGAAAACGGCGTAACAACCGGCTACAAAATCAATTTCAAAATCAACGGTTCCTATACCATCTACAATGGAAAGGACGGCCAGCAGGGTCCTCAGGGGCCCCAAGGTCCTCAGGGACCTCAAGGGCCTGAAGGACAGGGAACTGCCGGCGACTCCTTCTTCACTGGCGTAGAAGTTTTCGATGATTATGTCGTATTCACTACCGCCGACGAGACTTTCATCGTTCCCCGCAACGCTTCCTTCGTTCTCGCTTTCGAGTCCAAGACAATCGAAATCACTGCTGAAGAGCTTGAGGTTCCCTACACCGTAACCAACGCGACCTCCTCTACCGAAGTCGGCTGTATCGCCGAGGGCGACTACGCTGCTGAGGTCATCCCCACCGACAGCAAGAGCGGTATCGTAAAGGTCACCGTTCCCGAGAACGGCGCCGAGGGCAAGGTCATCGTATTCGCCGACAACGGCGAGGGCAAGACCTCGATCAAGACACTCAACTTCGTAAAACCCGTTCCTCCCGCAACGGTAGTCTTCCAGGATGACTTCAGCTGGGCCCTGGGAACCTGCTCAAGCGCTTTGTCCACAAGTGGAGAGAAAACATGGGCCAACACCACCGACAGGAATGGTTGGACATCAGAAAAGGCCAACGGCAACGACAATATCTGGAGCCGCAATGGATGTGTACGCATGAGCCGTACCGACTGGGGCGGATGTCTCGTCTCCCCGAAATTCGAATCCCTCACTGAAGCGACTGACGTAACTGTTTCCTTCAAGGCAGGACGCTGGTACACCGGAGACGCATTTGATCCGTTCAACAACCTTTCAGTCGTAGTCATAGGCGGTGGATACATCGGAACCGAAGGCACTGTCTCAAAGCTCTTCCATCCCGAAGCATACGCCGAATCTGCAAATAGCGCATGGCAGGATATGGAAAATGCGACCCTCACGTTCGACATTACCGGCGCTACTGCCGATACCCAGATCAAGTTCATCTCCTCTGACAACATCGAGACTTTCGCGATAAGCGGAGGTGAGAGGAACGTCAACCGTATCCTCCTCGATGACGTCAAGGTCGAGAAGAAGTAATATGAGAAGGAGAGACTTCATGAAGATTTCCGGGCTTTCAGCGCTCGGAATGGCCGTTATGGGAACCGCCGGGCTCGGCGGCTGCACGCCCTCGGGCAAAGGCCCTATGGGCGTGCCCCGCGGCGAAAGGATGAAAGGCCACTTCACCCTGAGACAGCTCACTTCCGTGACCGACACGATAGGCAATTCCTACATCCTCCAAACCGCCGGAGGCAAGGTGATTGTCATAGACGGAGGTTTCGAGACCGAAGCGGAGAACCTCCGCGGATGGATAGCTAAGTACGGAGGCGTTGTCGATCTTTGGTTCATCACCCATCCCCACCAGGACCACATGGGAGCCTTCTCCGAGATCCTGAAGGACAAACAGGGGATAACTGTCAGAAAGGTCATCTACTCCCGCTGCACTGACGAAGTCCTGAAGGCCGAGACCTGGGCTCCGGAGAACGAGACCGATGCGCGCCGCTATTACAGCGTCCTCGACCACGTTACCGAAGGCACTGACATACTCGACCTCCACACGACCGGTGGCCGCTTCGACATAGACGGCATCGGCATCAAGGTCCTTGGAGTCGCCAACCCCACTTTCCTCAAGGAGTCCTACAACAACAACTCGATGATAATCAAGTTCTGGGACGACACGAAGTCTCTTCTCATCCTTGGTGACGCCTATGTGGACTGCGGCAATCAGGCACTTGAGAAATACCCCGAATGGCTCGACAGTGACTACATCCAGATGGCCCACCACGGCCAGAACGGATGCTCCAAAGAATTCTACGATCAAGTAAACTTCAGGGTTTGCCTGTGGCCCACACCCTCCTGGGTATGGGAGCCGACTATCGAGTGGATCAACACCCGCGATGTCCGTGCCTGGGTCGAAGCCAAAGGCATCACCGAGAACCACGTCTCCTGCCTCGAGCCCGACTGGTTCTTAGCTTAATTCACTATCCGTCAATACTTTAACCAATACCGTCGCCGAAAAATTCGGCGACGGTATTCTTTAGTGCGTTGTAAGTCAAGGAGTTAGGCAAGGCGGAAGCCGAGGGCGCGGAGGCGCTCGGCGAGCGCCGGGCGGCCGTCAGGCGAGGCGCCGGCGAGCCGGACCGTGAAAGCGAGAGGCTCGCGGCGTACCGGATAGTCGCCGCGCTGCTTCTCGAACGACGCGAGGTCGCTCCTCAAGCGTAATGAATCCTCCTCAACCTTATATGTATGGAGAAGCGCCTCGGCGAGGATCTCCGAATCAGTCTTTCCTATAGTATCAATCGTGAACAGGAAGGGATCGCCGTCAGCTGAGGCGAGGGCGGAGGGCTGACCGGGAGCCGGGACGGCGGACGGAGTCCAGTCCCCGAGGCCCGGAATGCCGAGGCGGGAGGCGATCCAACGTACACTCATCATCGTGCCGTTCGCCTTGCCGTCGGCGCTGTAGCCCGCAATATGGGGCGTAGAGAGGTCGAGAAGGCGGACGAGCCCGGGATCGAGATCCGGCTCGCCTTCCCATACGTCGAGGACCGCGCCGGCGATACGTCCGGCTTCGAGGACCTCCTTGAGAGCCATGTTGTCGACGACTGGGCCGCGGGAGGAGTTTATCAGGTACTGGTCGGGGCGGAGCGAGGCGAGGCGTGCGGCGTCGAAGAGATGGCGCGTAGTCCCATCCAGAGGGACATGCAGGGTTATTATGTCAGCTTTCCCGACGATTTCTTCAAGGGAACAGAACCCTTCCGGGCCCTCTTTTGCGGCCCGGGGAGGGTCGTTCACAAGAACGTTCATCCCGAGCGCACGTGCGGCGCGGACGACCTTGGAGCCGACATTTCCTGCGCCGACAACGCCGAGTGTCATCTTCGTAAGGTCCAGCGAATGACGGCGGGCAAGAGTGACGAGTACGGAAGAGACATACTGCATCACCGAGCCGGAATTGCATCCGGGGGCATTGGTCCACTCAATGCCGTTCGCTTCGACCCAATCGGTGTCGATATGGTCGAAGCCTATTGTTGCGGTAGCTATGGCGCGTACCCTGGAGCCTTTGAGAAGGGCCTCATTGCATATTGTGCGGGTGCGGGTAATCAGGGCGTCGGCGTCGGCCACGACCTCCGGAGTGGTCTCCTTGCCGGGAAGATATACGACCTCGGCATAAGGTTCGAACACGCCGCGTATAAAAGGTATCTTGTTGTCTATGACTATTTTCATCCGAAGATCACTGTCTTGTTCCTGTAAGTAAGTATCTTTCTCTCTATGTGTTTTGCGACAGCACGGCTGAGGACTATCTTCTCAAGGTCACGGCCCTTCGAGACAAGGCTCTCGGGCGTGTCCTTATGGGAAATCCTGACAACATCCTGCTCTATAATCGGACCGGCATCGAGGTCGGAAGTGACGTAATGGCTCGTCGCGCCGATGATCTTGACTCCCCTCTCGAAAGCCTGGGGAGAGGGCTTCGCACCGACAAAAGCGGGCAGGAAGGAGAGGTGGATGTTGATCATGTGAGGGGGATACGCGGCTATCATCTCCTCACTGATAATCTGCATGTAGCGGGCGAGGACTATGAAGGTCACCTTCTCGCGGCGCAGGAGCTCCATCTCCGCAGCCTCGACCTCGGCGCGGTTGGAGCGGTCGGGAGCTATCTTCCAGACATGGAAAGGTATGCCGAACATCTCACCGATATAGCGCAGGTCCTCATGGTTGCTGACGATGCAGGGGATCTCGACGTTCCATTCACCGGCCTTGTAGCGGGCGAGCAGGTCGTAGAGGCAATGGCTCATCTTCGAGACGAAGATCGCCATGCGGGGCTTGACGTCGCTGAAGAAGATGTTGAAGTCCATCTCATATCGCGACGAGAACATCGTCCCGAAATACTCTTTTATCTTGTCGCGGGGAATAAGGAAGCCGTCGAGTTCCCACTCTATCCTCATGAAGAGGACTCCGTT
>JAKSJS010000101.1 GCA_024398155.1 Bacteroidales bacterium
TTATCAAGAATGCAGATGCACCAAGTATGATTCCTGTCCAGTCCATAAATTGCAACTTATCTATGCAAAGATAGTACTTTTTCTTATCCCAATATCCACCCCTTGTCGGTTGCGATTGCAATCTGTTCCGCAGTGAGTTTCGGGGTGTTCCGGGAGCCGAGGGTAATCTTTCTGGACAACCCAGTACCAGTCAGATCGGCCAGCGCATTGAGCACCGACAGCAGGCTGTCCACCGAGAAGTGATATTGCTGCCTGTGCCATAATTTTAGGTTTTATAATGCATAATATAATGCCTTTTGCATTATTCTCAAAACATTCACCATCCAACCCCCTGCTCCGTTAAACGAAACAATAGCGCGGACGCCTGTTCCGGGGATAGCCAGAAAAATGTTGAAAATCAAGGAAATTCACGAAATTATTACTACCTTGCCGCTTGAAAAGGGTGGCCGGTCGATGGTTTCGCCGGCCAGAAGAATAAACGAATTCTAAACATCTTTATGAAAAAGTCAATATCACTCCTCATTGCCTTTGCAGCAATGGCATATAGCCTGAATGCCCAGGACATAGTCACCACCCGTGGAACATACTCAGCAGGAAGCGAGCCTTTCGTTGAGTATGCAACGGACCTCCTCTATGCCAATGAGAGATTCGAAGCCGGGAAATTCTACGACGATATCTATAGAGGCGTAGAAGTTGAAACTGACATGGAATTCACCAGCTTCAAGGAGCTGGTAGCCGCAATCCCCGCCCTCCCTTCCGCCAAGCAGATAATCTCATCCCCTGAAGAAGGCGCCGCGGAACTCGCGGAATTCGCAGCCGCTTGCGGCGAGTTCGTAACCGGCCAGCTGATCAAGGCCGCCGCAATGCAACAGTCAGCACTCCCTGCAACGGCCTCCTCCATGCCTGCTATCTCTCCCGAGATGATGGCTCTCGCGAATATGGACGTTGAAAAGATGAGCCAGGAGGAACTCATGGCGATAGCTATGAAGATGGCCGCCCAGCGACAGGCTGCGGGAGCAGGTGTCGTTGCGGCCCCGGATTACAGCGAGGAGCAGGATGAGGCGATAGATGACGTCTCCGACCGCCTTGACGAAATCAATGAAAAGGTAACCGAGTACGTGATGACCTACTCAATGACGGGAAATGCCCTTGGCCTCAGCAAACAGCTTTCCAGGCTCTACAACGAGCTTGTCGAGGCCTGGCCGGCTTCCGAGGAATGTGCAAGGATAGGCGAGATCGAGAAGGATATCGACGGAAAAGCCCTCAAGTATTTCAAGGACAAGCACATATATGATTACACGAATGAACGGTTCCCGCAGTCATGGTATGACGGTCGCAAGGAGCAGAATGAGATCATCGCTGCGTACAATATGCCTGCCGCAATAAGATGGAGAAAGACGGTCCAGACCGCCCTCGATGACGCCAAACCTATCCTTGACGAGATGGTTGCCATAGACGAGAAACTCGAGAATACGTTCACCGACAAGAGAGACAGCATATACAGGATGCTCAAGCAGCGTGTATGTCAGGCTTTCCAAAGCTATATGCCTTTAGTCACTGTCGCGATGAGCTATGTCTACGATTACCCTGTAATCTGCTCGGTCAGTGAAACCAACGATATCGGCCAGTAAATCGAAGTTTCCATGAGATAACAGTCAAACGGGTGTGTAATGCTGAGCATACACACCCGTTTTATGGTATTTCGCGGAAATTGGTGCGGATCACAGTATCTTCGCACCAACCAATTCCTACAGACGGAAGAGGAGGAGATCGCCGGGGGCGAGGTCGAGGGTCCCGGAACGGAAGGGCGAGACCGTCGCATCCTTGGCGACTATCCCACAGCCATGCGCGAGCTTGATCCTGAGGGTCGCGGGGCTGACGCAGTCCTTGTTGACGACAGCGAGGTACTTATGGCCGCCGTTACTGATGAGGGAGACAACAGCACCCAGGCGGCCTTCAACCGCAAGCTTTCTGACGGCATCGTCAGGCATCGTCTCCATCTCATTAGTGCCTCTCGGAATCTCCCCCAGGTGCCATACATCATCGACATTGCAGCCTTTGAATACCGGCGAGAGCCCTTTGATTTCCGCATTCACCTCCTTCACGACATCGAAAAGAGGAGTCTTCATGCCGGTTGCATCAACAGCACCGCGGACAGTGAAGTACTGGATAGCCTGAGCGCCATAGACAAGGTCGCTGAAGACCTGAAGCCTTAGCTGGGCTATCGTGGGAACAGGATAGAACGCCTCGGGAGAAGGCGCTCCGAGATGGTGGGACCATAGAAGCGCAAAGGCCCACATAGGAAGGTTCCTCTCCATGCAGAGGTTCCTTATTTCCTCGAGATTGCGGTACCATGTGTCGCGTATCACTATCTCCCCGTCGACTTCCTTGACGGGGTACTGGTCGAACGAGATGAAGGTCACGGGGCAATTGTCCGCGAACTTGTTTATGTTGTCGACATAATTGTCCTCTATCCATGCCCAGTTGGGATACAGGTTGATGTAGCATGGTTTGCTCATGTCCATAGCCTGGACACGTCTTACAAGGTCTCCGAGGCCTTCGAGGTCCCATACTTCAGGTTCATCCTTGAGATAATAGGCCATCAGTGCGGGGTGGTTCCGGATCATCGGCACGTATGTCTCGGGGCTCTCGTTGAAAGCGGCGAAGCCGGGCATGACCTTTATGCCGGCTTTCTCCGCCTCATCCAGAAGCAGCATAGCATCATCAACGTCAGCGACACGCTGGAGGAAGCAGTCAAAGCCCGCCTCCTTGATCATGGGCAGGACTTCGGCGAACTTTTCCTTCGCTATGCCGTGCCATCCGAGTATCGGAATGGTCGCCATTTCTGCTGTCCTCTCTATCTCATGACAGCAGGTATATCCCATTGATTCCAGGACGGGAATCTGGTTGTCTATCACATCGCGGCTGAAACGCACAAGGTCCTTTGAGCCGGGGTCGGTCCATCCGGTTTCCGCAATCGCGAGAGCACGCGGTAGAAGCATATACTCGGCATGCCAGGGCTCCGCTATGAATTCAGTCCAGACATTACCCTGGAGGCCGAGGACGTGGGAGGCGGAAGCCTCGTCCATCCCGTCCGTTGGATCATACAGGTAAGTTTTCTCGAGGGGAACGTAATGGCCTATGTTAATGGGTTCCTTGGACGGATCGGCAGCCTGGCAATAGTCCAGATAACAGTACTCGCAAGGCGTCATGATGACGTCAAATCCGGCAGCGGAGGCCTTTATTCCGCCCTCCGTTCCTCTCCACGACATGATCGTGGCGCCGGGCGCGAGGTCGCCCTCGAGTATCTCATCCCAGCCTATGACCTTTTTCCCCTTTGTCTCGAGGAAAGCCTGGACACGGCTAGTGACATAGTTCTGGAGATACTGTTCGGCTGTCGCATTGCCGTCATCCTTAAGACCGAGCTCCGCTATCCGTGCCTGACAGGCCGGGCAGTTCTCCCAACGGCCTTTGGGGCACTCGTCACCCCCGATGTGGATGTATTCATAAGGGAAGATGTCGCATATCTCGGAGAGGACTCCCTCGAGGAATTCGAAGGTAGATTCCTTGCCTGCGCAAAGTACATCCTTGGCAATGTCCCATACGGTCATAAGGGAATAGGGACCTCCTGTACATCCCAGCTCGGGGTACGCGGCCAGGGCCGAGACCATATGGGCCGGGAGGTCTATTTCGGGAATGATTTCAATGCCGCGCTGGCGGGCATACTCGACGGTCTCGCGAAGCTCGTCCTGAGTATAGAACCCGCCATAGCGCACTCCGTCGTTGGAGTTCATGTCCCAGCCTATCATCGTACCGTCCCTCCATGCTCCGACCTCGGTAAGGAGAGGATATTTCTTTATCTCGACCCTCCATCCGTGGTCGTCAGTAAGATGCCAGTGGAAGCGGTTGAGCTTGTAGCGCGCCATCACATCGATGAAGCGATGGACTTCATCGATGGAAAAGAAATGGCGCGAACAGTCAAGATGGATTCCGCGATGGGCAAATCGCGGGCTGTCCTCGATATGTACCCTCGGAGTCCTGCCACCGTTCTCCTCCCTGAGCTGGATAAGGGTCTGTTCGGCATAGAATGCGGCGATGTCGCTGCCGGCACGGACTACCGTCCGCCGGGCGCGCACGTCTATCGTATATTCCTCATGGCCCATCCCCGGACACTCACGGACTTTGACGACATTGCTTTTGCAGAAGCCCCCGAGCTCCTCGTAATGGTTAGGGAAAGGGACAATGAGAAAGCTCAGCAGGAAAAAGACGAGGGATTTCATATATACGGATTATTTCAGACAGATTGATTTTATAAGCTGGGTCTCCTCGGCACAATAGGGAGTGCCGTCGGGGTTGAGTACATCATGGAACCAGAGCTCGGGCTCTTCCGAGCCTTCAACGGACTCCCAAGGGAATATCGTGTTGGTCTTGCCCTTGACGAAGCCCCAGTTGATTGCTCCTATCCCCTGCTCATGGAGCACGGGAAGGATGGTCTGGAAGGTACTTCCCTGGGTCCTGGCCATATACGCGGTACAAACCATCGGCTTGCCGTAGACCTTGAGGGTATCGACAAGGTGCTGATGGGACTCAAGAGGCTCGTACGTGTGGTATGTCACGATATCGGAGTTCTTGATCTGGTAGACGTTCATCTCGCCTAGACGGGAATTCCATACGCCGGCGGTGATGGGCTGGGAAGAATCCACCTCACGGGCCCACCTGAACATATCCTTGAGAAGAGGGAAGGAACGCTCCCAATAGCGGTCGGGATCCTGTCCGCCGCCGGGCTCGTTGTAAAGGTCCCAGCAGTAGATGCGGTCATCATCCTTGAAGGTCGTCATGATGTCCTTGACATATTTCTCGAGGGTCGCGACTATTGCGGTCGTATCGGCGGCATAGGTGCAGCCGCTGCCACAGGGGCCGAAATAGAGGATGCCCGGGTCCTTGACCCATCCGGAGTTATGGACACCCTTCCTCGGCGCTCTCTGCTCGCCGAGAGCGGCTCTCTCGTCCCAGCAGTCGTCGAGGAATACGAACATCGTGCTGATGCCATGGGAGGAGGATATCTCAAGGTATCTGTTGATCCTCTCCACGAAACCGTCACGGTCAGCCTCCCATACAAGATGGTGGAGGAAGACCCTCATGACATTGAATCCGAGGTCCTCAGCCCAGCCGAGTTCGCGGTCTATCGTCGCGGGGTCCCAGCTTTCTGCCTGCCACATCTCAAGCTGGTTGATGGCTGTGCTCGGGATGAAGTCACATCCCGCGACCCACTCCTTCTTCGCGGAGTCGCACGCAGTGAGAGAGGCAATGGCGAATATTAAAAGAAGAAATCTCTTCATATTATCATCTATTTGATTTGGAAGACAACGATATCACCGGGATCCATGTTGGTATCCGTAGAAGTGACAGAAGCCTTGAAGCCTTCGTGGTCGAACTTCGTAGCCTTGTTGTCGAAAGTTATCGAAAGGGACATTTTCTGGCGGCAATCCTTGTTGACGACAGAAAGATATGTATGGCCGTTGTTCACGAACCTGGAGACCAGGGCAGGGCCACCTGTCACAAGGTTCGCGACTCCTTCGGGCATCTTCGTGAGCGCGGTAGTACCGGCCGGAATTTCCCCGCCGGTATGCCACACATCAGTGACATCGGCGCCATAGAAATAGCGGGCAAGCACCTGGAGCTCCTTGTTGACCTGTTTCGCGGGATTGTAAACCGCCGTAGGGGCTGAATGGTAGATGCCCCAATAGGTCCAGTACTGGAAAGCCTGGGCGCCATAGGCGAGGTTCACGAACTGCTGGAGGCGGAAGTCGGCAAGGGAAGGCGTAGGGTGTTCGCTTTCCTCCCCCGCAAGGGAGAGGGCGAAAGCCCAGAACGGCAGTTTCTTTGCCCTTGACATCTTGCGCACGTCCTCGAGGTTCTTGTACCATCCGTCCCGAATTTCAACTCCACCGTCCTTCTTCAATATGGGATAGAAGTCGAAGGAGAGGAAGGGGGCGGGAACGACGGAAAGGTAGCCGCTCAGGCGGCTCAGATAGGAGTTCGCGCCGCCCCATGCCCAATTGGGGTAAAGATTGATATAGCAGGGGTGGACATTGTCGACGGCCTGGATACGTCTTTCAATCTCGCCGTAAGTCTTGAGATTGGAAGTTTCCGGCTCGTCGATTATGAAATAACCGAACAGGCCCTCCCTGTCCATCATCTTCTTCGCTTCCCCGGCGGGGTCGGAGAGAAGGTCCTTGCTGCGGACTATGACTTTCACGCCATGTTTCTCCGCGGCATCAAGCACCGTCTCCACCTCCTCGAAGGTGTCGTACCAGTCGAGGTAGACGTTGAAGCCGGCCTCCTTCATGGGGCCGAACTTCGCGTCAGCATCCTTGGCATCGATACCGGCCCAGGCCACGATGGGGAATTCGTGATACTCCACTACAGGCTTTTCGGGCTGCTCGGGCGTAGGAGATGGCTTCGAGCAAGCCGCCGCCCCGATGAGGGCGGCGACCGCAGGAAGCATTATTCTAAGGAGTCCCGACATTATTTCGCTTCGAGAGTGAAGGTGTTGTCAGTCTCGTTGTAGGTAATCTTGTAGAGACCGGGGGTGAAGTCAGCGCCAAGCTTGGCGTAGAAGTTCTCTCTTGTCACGATATCCGGAGTAGTCGAAGTCCAGTCCTGATTGAGGGCACCCCATGCATAGTTCGTATAGAGCTGGAAGCTGGAGTCAGCGCCCATGTAGATATAGGCAACATAAGTGTCGGCGGTAAGACGGTTGAGAGGGAGGGTCTGGCCGGAGATACGGGGGATGTCGGTCTCGATGATCGGATACTCGGTATAGGGAGCCTGGCCAAAGCTGGCGTTCTGGCCGATGAGGAGGTTCTGTTTAGCGCA
>JAKSJS010000102.1 GCA_024398155.1 Bacteroidales bacterium
GACAAGGGCAACGACTTCTTCAAAACCATAGGACTTTAGTCATTTCTAACAATTTTAGCCCGCTTCAGTATGAAAAAGGCGCTCAAGATTTTCGGCGGAATACTCGGAGGCGTTGCCGGACTGCTCGTCGTGGTCCAGATAGTACTCCTGTCTTCCCTTCCTGCGGAACTGGTCGGCAAATATGCCCCGCAGTTCATCGACGGAGAACTCGGCTTCAGCCGTGTGAACGTGAACCTCTTCAAGAAGTTCCCGAACGTTACCGTGACGCTCAAGGATGCGACCCTGACCTATCCGGATTCGCTCTTTGCCGCGTATGACGCCCGCTATCCCGATGCCCGCCTGCTCATGGCGGGAAAGGATTCCACCGGAACTGTCGACACCCTCGCGAGCTTCCGCGAGTTCTCGGCCGCCCTCAATGTGCTGAGCCTGGCTAAGAAATGTATAAACGTCAAGTACTGCGACCTCTCCCATCCGAGGATCTTCGCCAAGATGTACAATGACTCGACCGCCAACTGGAACATCTTCAAGTTCGGCGGCAAGGAGGAAGAGGACACTACCTCGAACGGTCTTCCCGACATATATATCCGCCGGGTTGTGCTTGACGAAAATCCCAATATCGTCTTCTGCATGCCGGAGGATACGCTTCTTGCCCTTCTCCACATGAAGGAGATGAGCCTCAAGGGCTCGATCAAGACGTGGGATACGGAGGCGGCGCGCGGCCGCTTCGCCATCGACAGCCTCGGCGTCTTCGGCCGCCTCGGCCGCGATACGCTCCTTTTCGGCCTTGACCGTCTCGACCTGCGCGCCCGCGACAGGAGAGCAGAGCTCGCCGCCGACGCGAGGGCCTATGCCCTGACGCGCGCCTTCGGCAAGATCCATATTCCCTTCCATGTCGACATGGCGGCTTCGCTCCCCGAGGATTCGCTGACGCGCGTCGTCCTCGAGCGCTGCGAGCTCAATGTCGCCGAAATCCCTGTCGAGGCCTCCGGCGAGGCCGTCCTTTATGGCGACAGCACGTATGTCAAGGCCTCTGCCGACGTCCATAAATGCAAGCTGGACTACCTCCTGAACCACTTCGCCGGCTATATCGTCGAAGAGGTCAGGAACGTGAAGCTCGGCTCCGCCCTCGAGGTCCATGCCGACTGTGGCGGAACTATGGTCCCCGCGACCGGCGCGATGCCCCGTCTTGATGTGGACCTGAAGGAGCTGAAACTGAGCGGCAGCGGAATCAATCTCGACGCCAAGGGAACGGTTGAGGACTTCTTCAATCCCAAGGCCCTGTTCGACGTCGATGCGAAGCTCGCCGCCGAGCTCAGCGGGGTCACCGACCTGATTCTCCGCGACCTCGGGCTCGAGGCCACGGGAGACCTTGACGCGTATGTCGGAGGAAAGATCCGCAAGGACCAGCTTTCAGTTGACAAGTTCGCCAAGGCCAATGTGGACGCCTGGATAAAGAGCGATTCCCTCTATCTCGACATCCCTGCCGATACGATATCTGTCGATGCCGACGGCCTTTCTATAGCCCTTGCGGCGACCGGCAACAAGTACTTCGACGAACTGGGCCAGAGCGCGAGGATGCTCGCTCTCGAGGTGGGTCTCGACAGCGCCCGCGCCGACCTCAACTCAACGATAATCAAGGCCACCGGAATCGGCGTGAAACTCCAGAATTCGGCCGATATCCTGAAGGCCGGCGAGAAGAAGTCCTTCTATCCCTTCAACGGCGAAGTTGTCGCCGAGGGCGCTTCGATGAGGGATGCCGACTCGACCTTCCTCATGGTGAGGGGTACCAATGACCATTTCCGCATCACTCCCAAGAAATCCAATCCTGACGTTCCCGTCCTTACTCTATCGAGCAACAACAAGATGGCTCTCTACCGCTCGAAGGCTGAGAGATATTCCTTGAGGGACGTTTCCCTGAACGCGACTGCCGTAATGACTTCCCTCGAGAGGAAGATAAAGGCGAGGGCCTTCATGGACTCTCTCGCAAAGGCCAACCCCGGCGTCCCGAAGGATTCGCTGATAGCCTTACTGATGACGCGCAGGCCCGTTTCCGGCTCCTTCGGAACCGTCAAGGCCGCTGCTGTCCCCGACTGGCTTTCCGAGGAGGACTTCCGCAAGAGCGATATCCATATCAATCTTGGCGAGAGCCTTAACAAGTACTATCGCGACTGGTCTGTCGATGCCGCCCTTACTGCCGGCAATGCCCGCATCATGACGCCCGCCTTCCCGATAAAGACGACCGTCAACGACCTCGACATCAAGTTCAACAATGACGCGGTCGATATCAACAGCCTCAATGTCGAGGCCGGCGAGTCCGACCTCACCCTCGACGGCTCCGCGAGCGGCCTGAAGAAGTTCCTGGCCGGCCGCGGCGTCCTCGACCTCTCGCTCAACCTATACTCCAACCGCCTCAACCTCAACGAACTTCTCGCCGCTCTCGATGCCGGCTCGATCTCCGAGGAGGATGTGGCCCTCAACAGCGAGGACATCTCCGACGAACAGTATGAGGATATGATCCTCATGGACGGATACGAGGAGGCCTCCACCTCGAGGCTGATCGTCGTACCTGGCAACGTCAATGCGAAGGTCAATGTCGACGCGATGGATATCGATTACGCCCAGTTCAACGTCACGACTCTCGGTACCCGCCTTGTGATGAAGGAGAGGTGCCTTCAGATAACCAATACCGTCGCGACGACCGATTATGCGAACGTATTCGCCGAAGGATTCTATTCGACAAAGACCAAGGAGGATATCTCCGCAGGCTTCTCCGTAAGCCTCATGGACGTTACGGCCGAGGACGTCATCGAGCTGCTTCCCGCGCTCGATACGATTGTCCCCATGCTCAGCTCGTTCTCCGGCCTTCTCAACTGTGATGTCGCCGCTACGGCGAAACTCGACACTCTCATGAACGTCGACATGCCGTCCGTCAACGGCGTCATCCGCCTTGTCGGCCAGAACATGGAGATATACGACGACGAGGATTTCCGCAAGATCGCAAAGCTCCTCCTCTTCCGCAACAAGAAGTCCGGCTATGTCGACGAGCTCGCGATTGAGGGCTACCTTGCCGACAACAAGCTGGAGGTCTTCCCGTTCGTCCTCAGCCTCGACCGCTACAAACTCGCCCTCAGCGGTATCCAGAACCTCGATTCTTCCTTCAGATACCACGCGTCGGTACTCAAGTCTCCGATCTGGTTCAAGTTCGGTATCGACCTCTGGGGCAACTTCGACAAGTCCAAGTTCAAGATTGGCCGTCCCAAATACAAGAGCGCGAACGTCCCTATCTTCTCGACAGTGATCGACACGACAAGGGTCAATCTCTCCGAGTCCATCCACCATATCTTCGAGAAGGGCGTCGATGCCGCGATAGCGGAGAACGAGAAGCAGAAAGCGCTTAACGACTTCAAGGCTTCCAGCAATTACGTCCAGGCTGTCGACATGCCTCTGGACACTCTCTCCGGCAAGGAACTGGCGTCGATCGATTCCCTCAAGAACGCTCCCGAACTTCCCGATGACGAGCTCGACGCCGATGTCGAAGGAGGAGTCTCTCCCGAGTCCATCCTCGCAACCGAAGACGAGATCCTCAACTAGTCCGCTTTTGACGGCAAATGGTTCCTCTACTACGGCTGTGCCGACAGCATGGTCGGCGTCGCCGTGTGTGAGTAGAATATCTGGCTGTTACAGCATCATTGCCGCACAGGTCTGTCTGATTGAGGCGAATCTCTCAGCTAGAGTTTTGTTTTTCCTCGCGGTCTGGAGACTGTAGGAAGACTGCATGTTGACGAGAAGTTCCGCATTGATATCTAATGCGGCTTCAAAGAGGAGGGCGGTTTCTGTTGTGACCGGCCGCTTCCCATTAAGAATCTCATTGAGCATAGTATACGGGACACCAATTATCTCGGCGACCTTTTTCTGTGAGATCCCTCTGGATTCGATTTCATCCTTGACAAGTTCTCCGGGATGAATTGCTACGAAAGGTTTAATTGCCTGTACCATATTCTATTTATAATGATTTGTAATATCTTCCAATGTGCAAATAGTAATTGTTGGCTCAACGCTGTCAATGTCAACAATAAATTCCAACCTGAACTGACTGTCAATCCTAATAGAAGATATTCCTGCCTTATCGCCTGATAGAACTTCGTAATTAAGAGAATGCAGAGGGTACAACGCTTCAATATTAGGAGCGCTTTGCAGTGTGGCAACTCTCAGTACATATTTCTTGATAACTTGAGGTTGAAATCTATGATGTTTGTCCGAGCATTTCCCATCCTCAAACAACTCCCTCAGATACTCTTTGCCGAACTTGACAACCATAACGATTTACTTTTTTGCAAATATAAGAATTATTTCGAGATGTTCACTATATTAGTGAATATTTCGCGCAAAATCTGCTCCAAGTTGCTTGTCTGGTGGACTGGGACGGCTCCTACGACTTCTTGACCGCTGGAAGTTTGGAGGTTAGCATCGCGGATGAGACGATGATGATGAAGGTCAGAGCTTCGGCGAAGGGAATGGCGAGCCACATGCCGGCCTCGCCGAGAAGCCTTGGCATGAGGATGAAGGAGGGGATTACGAAGATGTAACCGCGGAGGAGAGTGAAAAGCGTGGCCTTGAGCGACTGCTCGACACTCTGGAGATAGCCGATGGCAACGACATTCAGTGTGATGAAGAGCACGCCTGTGCCGAAATACGGCAATCCTTTGACACATATCGAATAAGCCTCTTCGGCCTTGTCGAGGAAGAGCATCGTCACGAGCGGGGCACAGGCTATCATGAGGGCCCCGCATACAAGTCCGTCGCCGACTGCGCACCGCATCATCATCCTGCGCGACTCTCCCAGGCGCGCTTTGTTGTTCACTCCATAGGCGAAGCTGACTATGGGCTGCGCAGACTCGACGATGGCGTTGGCGGTCATGAAGATGACGGGAAAACAGTAGCAGGCGACACTGTAGGCGGCAACGCCGGCATCTCCGAGATAATGTACAAAGATGTAGTTGCCCGCTATCACGGCACCGCATACGGCTATCTCTCCGAGCATGGCGGAGAAGCCCATCTTCATCTGGTAACCCAGGTTGCGGAGCGTAAGCCGGAGCGACTTCATTGTGGGCCTCAGGCGGTAGAGCTTGAGGGTCCTGGGCATGAACACGAAGTACCAGGCGACCATCAGTCCGGCTATGCCGAAACTGATCGCCGTCGCCTTGGCCGCGCCTTCCAGCCCCCAGCCGAGAGGGAAGATGAAGAGCCAGTCGAGGAAGATGTTCAGCACCGTTCCGACTATGGAGGTCGCCATTGCGTACTTGGGGCTGCCGTCGAGGCGAATGAGGAAGGTCCCCATCATGTGCAGGATCATGAGCGGCGAGCCTATGGATATCCATTTCAGATATCCCGAGGCGAGCGGCACGAGGGTCTCGCTGCTGCCGAAGAGGCGGCATGTGCCCGCGAGATTGCCGAGCATCAGCGAGCAGCACAGTATCGTGATGCCGAGGCAGCCTATGAAGGCCTGGGTGACATTGATGTTAGCGGCTTTGGCCTCCCCGCGTGAGAGATGGATGCTGATGACGATGGATGCTCCGATGCCGAACATTATGCCGATGCCGCTGAGGATGTTGAAGATGGGGGCGGCTATGTTGATGGCGGCGAGGCCGTCGGCACCCGTGCCGTGGCCGACGAAGGCGCCGTCGGTAAGGTTGAGGATGACAATGGAGAGCATGCCGACGACGGTCGGCACGAGAAGCTGACGGAAAAGATGTCCGACAGGCTCGTTTGCAAAATCTATGGCGTCCCTGTTATCCTTCATATATATTATAGTGTGCCCTGCCCGCCTTCCTGCGACCGGGCGGGGCGCTTGCTGCAGCTGGGCAGACTACTTGTAGATTTCGTTGAGGAGGGAGGCGAGACGGAGACCGGCGCGGAGAAGCTGGTCTTCGATTACGGGCGCGCTCTCGGCAATGTAGTTATATGAGATCTTTGAGCCGACGGGAGTCTTCCCGTAGATCTGCTCGGCAATTTCGTGGGTTTCCTTGCACCAGTCGTCGGGAGTGCCTTCAGCCAGAGCCTTGGCGGTCTTTTTGTCAACGCGGTCTATCTGGTCGGTCCACTCGGTGAATGTCCATTTATGGGAGGCCTCGACGAGGTCTGAGTCCCAGACGGAGTGGAGATTGGTGCCCCGGTTGAAGAACTGGACCTGCCATTTGTTGCCGCCCTGGTCGTTCTTGCGGCCTGTGTGCATGGGGCAATGGAGGTCTCCTACGAGGTGGACGAGCATCTTGAGTGCGAGGGCCTCGGCCTCCTTGTTGAGCGTCCCGCTCCTCAAGGCCTCGACCTGGGCGTTGATTGCCGTGACGCAGTCTCCGCTCTCGCAGAGGACTGCCGTTTCATAGGTCTCATCCGGATCGATGTCCTTGTAGTGCCAGGTCTGGGTGTAGGAATACTCGGGGGTATGGCTGGCGTTGTCGAGCCAGGTGGCCCAGTAGACGATTGATTTTCCGTCGAGGACTTCGGAGATTTTCCTTGCTGCCTTTTTAGTGAGGTGACGCTCGGCTATCGAGCAGGTTACGTCGTGCCCTTTCTGGCCCCAGGCACGGGCTTCAGTGGTCCCGAAGGCCATTCCGGCGCAAAGGAACAGGGCGAATAGGATTGTCTTGGATGATTTCATGCCGTAAAGGTACTTGTTTTTCACTTATGTCAGTGCGTTCCGTGCGGGTTCTATGAAGAATACCGAACCATTTCAGAAGATTCCAGGCAATCCCTGCCTTTACAGATTCTTTGAACTACTCGGCATTCTTGATGCAGCGCACACTGCGAGCATT
>JAKSJS010000103.1 GCA_024398155.1 Bacteroidales bacterium
CGGTGAAGGAACCGATACCGCGGATCTTGATCGAGGCACCGGAGCCGGGAGTACCGCTGGAGGTGATGTTGACACCGGGCATGAGACCCTGCATTGATGAGACGACGCCTGAGGACTTGCGGTCCTGGAGGGCGGCCTCACGGACGGTCGAGACCGAACCGAGGATGTCTTTCTTCTTAACGGTACCGTAACCGATGACGACGGCCTCGTCAAGGACGTTCCTGTCCTCTTCGAGAACGACGTTCATGGCGTTGGAGGCATCAAGAGTCACGTTCTTGAAGCCGAGGTAGCTGAACTCGAGCGACGTTCCTGCAGGTACATTGATGGTGAACTTGCCTTCAAAGTCCGTGGTGACGCCGGTCTTCGCTCCGCCGTTGTCCGAGATAACGGCAACGCCCGGCAGGGGCTCGCCGTTCTGGTCAACGACCAATCCGCTGATTCCGTTCTGGGCGAAAGCCATGACGGAAGTGAGCAGCGCAATTGTCAGAAGGAGAATTCTGCGTTTCATAGATATTGAATTAGAAAAATGAATTTAGTTTCCGGATACTACGATCAGGGCGAGGCCGGCGATGAAGAGGGCGAACATGAGGCCGAGGAGGCCGAATACGCTCTTCTTGGCGCCCTTGAACTCCTTCCAGATGAAGATGCCCCAGATGGCGGCTACCATGGGAGCTCCCTGGCCGAGGGCGTAGGAGACGGAGGCACCGGCCTTGCCGGCAGCGATGTAGCTGAGGGCAGTACCGAGACACCAGATCATACCGCCGCACATGCCGACGATGTGGGTCTTGGCGTCACCCTTGAAGTAGGCGTTCATGGGAACAGGCTCGCCGACGAAGGGTTTCTTCATGATGATGGGGCCGAATACGAAGTGGCTGAGGAGAACGGCGATAGAGAAGATTACGATCGCAGTATAGGGTCCTACCTTGCCGGCTTCCATGTTGGCGAAGTCCTTGAGGTCCATGGCCCTCATGATGAAGGAGGAGAAGAAGGACATTACGATACCGGCGACGAGGGCGAGGATGATGCCTTTCTTCTGGTCAGCCTTGGAGATTGCGGAAGAGCCTTCCTTCTTGCCGGAAGCGATGCCGTTTACGATGACGGCGGCAACGACAAGCGCAACACCTATCGCGAGGAGGACGACATTGCTCTTGAGAGCGCCCTGGGCCATCTCGACGCGGAGGTTGTTGATCACGCCGAGGACAAGGGCGAGGCCGCATCCGAGAGGGAAGGCGACGGACATGCCGGCGATGGAGGTGGAGGCGGAGAGAAGGATGTTGGAGGCGTTGAAGATGACGCCGCCGAGGACTATCCAGAGGATCGAGGACCATGAGGCCTGGGCGATATCCTGGAAGAAGTTGCGTCCTTCAGGGCCGAAGGTACCGAGAGTGAGCGCGAGGATGAGGGCGAAGATCACCATTCCGATCACGTAGTCCCAGTAGAAGAGTTCGTAGCGCCAGCTCTTGGCGGCGGCTTTCTGGGTATTGCCCCATGAGCCCCAGCAGAGCATGATGACAAAGCAGAGAATGACTGCAAGTGCGTAATTGTGTACGATTACCATAGTGTTATTGGATTATTTGATGTTTCTTTCTTTTTTGAGGGCTTCGACTTCGCTCCTGTAGGGGATGGAGACCTGGGCGCCGAGTTTCTGGATCGTTATCGCGCAGGCTACAGTTGCGAATTCAGCGGACTCCTTGAGGGTCTTGCCTTCGGAGAGGCCGACTACCACGCCACCGGCGAAGGTATCGCCTGCGGCCGTTGCGTCGACGGCTTTGATGCCGAGGGTGGGGACTATGTCTATGCCGTTGCCGTTCCATACGGCGGAGCCTTTCGTTCCGAGGGTTACGATCACGTCCTTGACGCCCATTTCGATGAGCTTGCGGATGCCGGCTTCGATATCACCCTGGATGCCGGTGAGAAGGGCGAGCTCGGTCTGGTTGGGGGTTATGAGGGACATGTTGGCGATGAGCTCGGCGGGAAGGGCGCAAGTCGGCGCAGGAGCGGGGTTGAGGATAACATACGCGCCGGCGGCATGGGCAATCGCGGCGGCCTTGTTCACTACCTCGAGAGGGATTTCGAGCTGGAAGACGACATAGTCGGCAGCCTCGATTACGGGGCGGAGGGTATCGACGTCCTCGAGGGTTATGTCACCGTTGGCGCCGGGAGCTACCGATATGACGTTCTCGCCGTCCTCGTCGACGAGGATGAGGGCTACGCCGGAGGGTTTCTCGGAATAGAGGGTGTAGTCGGTGTTGATACCGTCCTTCTTATAGCCTTCGACTGCTTCCTTTCCGAACATGTCACGTCCTACTTTGCATACGAAGGTAACGTCTCCGCCAAGGCGGGCGGCGGCAACAGCCTGGTTGGCGCCCTTGCCGCCGGGACCCATCTGGAACTCTCCTCCGAGAATCGTTTCGCCGGGTACAGGAATGCGGGGGGCCTTGATCACCATGTCGGTGTTGCTGGAGCCGATAACTAGAATCTTTTTACTTGCCATATCTTGAGAAATATTTTGTTGTTATTAGCGGTTATTACTGCAGATTTTCACTACTGCAAAAACAAATGTATCGCTTTTTCACACACGCGCGGAAACTTTTATAGATTATGATTGAAATTTTTTGAAATATTTGCGCAAGTTTCTATTTTTGTGGTCGCAAGCGACAATTACGGTTGATTATGAAAGAGACCCTCAAATCTATAGCCGAAAGGCTTGGGGTATCCCCCACTACAGTATCCAGAGTCCTAAGCGGGAATGCATCCAAATACAGGATTTCGCCTAAAACGGCGCGCATTGTCCTCGCGGAGGCCCAGCGCGTCGACTACCTCCCTGAATTCAAAGCGCAATATTTGCGCAACAAGAAGAACAAAACTGTCGGTCTTATCATTCCGTCAATCGCCAACCAGTTCTTCGCCGACATCGCCTCGATCGTCATCGGCGAGTCCAGAAGGCGCGGGTTCACGACCATCGTCATCGACTCGATGGAGGACGAGGCGAGCCAGACTGAGGGTCTCAAGACCCTTGTCTCGCGAGGCGTCGACGGGATCATCGTCGCCCCCTGCGTTTCGGACAGGAGCGGCCTCGAGAAGATAGACCGGGACTTCTGTCCGGTCGTCCTCGTCGACCGCTATTTCGCCCGCACTACCCTCTCCTACGTGACGACCAACAACTACGAAGGCGGAGCCCAGGCGACAAGATACCTTATCTCCCAGGGCCACAAGAAGATAGCCTGTATCCAGGGCCCTCCCACGCTAAGTCCGATCATGATGAGGGTGAACGGATATCTGGACGAGATGAAGGCGGCCGGTCTCGAGGATGAGTCGATAGTCGTCGGCGACGTGATATCGGTCCAGGAAGGATATGTCGAGACGAAACTTCTCCTCAGCCTCGAGACCCGTCCGACCGCGATTTTCGCCCTCTCAAACACTATCGCGCTCGGCACTATCAAAGCCATCCGCGAGGCGGGCCTCAGTATCCCCGACGACATCTCCGTCGTCTCCTTCGACGACAGCAAATTCCTCGACTACTTCACCCCCGCAATAAGCCGCATAAGCCAGCCTACCGAGGACATGGCGACGCTCGCGACGAAGATTCTCTTCGAGTCGATCGAGCTGCGGGGCGGCGCGGCGGAGGGCCGGGACGGCGAAGCCTCCCCGGCCCGCGGCCTCGGCGCCGCCTCCGTCCACCGCGGCTCGACCCACCTCCAGCTCTCCCCTACGCTTCTTATCCGCGACTCCGTCAAGAAAATCTAGCCCCGCCCTCCGCCGTACTTCGTACTTCCGCCGTAAGTTCGGCAAACCGCCGACCTTACACAGGAAATCCGCCGTAAGTTCGGCAAAATGCCGACCTTACACGGGAAGTGCGCCGTAATTCAAAAATAATTTATACCTTTGCGCTCTCAATCAATTACTTGGACCTCTGAAAGAACAATGAAGCGCATTTGCTCGGTAATAGCCCTGCTCATGCTGTTCGGTTCCCCGACCGCCAACAGCGAGTACAACGAATTCGCCTCGGAGATGCTCTCCGGCGCGGACTCGATGTATGAGCATGCCGCCAAGAACGCCCGTTCGAGGATCCCCGAGCCCAATTCCAAGAATGGTATGTTCCTCGTAGTATCCAAGTCCGACATGACCCTTACGGTCTATGACCTTGCCTCAACGCCCCTCAGGACTTTCGACATCTGCTGCGGCTCCGAGTACGGCGACAAGCAGACAGTCCGCGACTTGAGAACTCCCGAAGGAGTCTTCAAAGTAAGGCGTGTCGAAGACTCCAAGGCCTGGAGGGAGCGTTTCGACAACGGCACCTACAGCCGCCCCGGCGCCTATGGCCCCTATTTCATCCGTCTCGACTATCCTCCCTACCACCATATCGGCATCCACGGGACCTATGCCCCCGAGAGCATCGGCCACCGCGACTCCCACGGCTGTGTCCGTCTCCGTAATGCCGATCTGTGCGAGCTCCTCCAGTACGTCTACGAGGACATGCCCGTAATCATCACCCCGTCCGCAGAAGACCAGAAAGCCAATGGCGAGTTCCTCCTCTCCGGTGGTGTCGCAGACCGTATAACCATTGAGTAAGCGATGCCGAAGGTCTCCATCATAATCCCCGTACACAACTCCGCACGATACATCGAAGCCGCCCTCAAGAGCATTTTCCTCCAGTCCCACAAGGACTATGAGGTACTCCTCGTCGACGACGGCTCCACAGATGATTCCGCCAGGATACTCGACTCATACGGAGCGGCTTACGACAACGTCAGAGTCTTCCACAAACCCTGCGGCGGCGTCAGCTCCGCCCGCAACCTTGCACTCGACAACGTCAGCCCCGACAGCCGCTACATCTTCTTCCTCGACTCCGACGACCTGCTCTATCCCGACGGGCTTACGAAGCTTGTCGCCGCAATGGAGTCCAAGCCCGGCGCCGTCATGGCCCTCGGGGCCATAGGCCTCTTCAGCGACAACCTGACGGGAGAAACCAGCTCCGACAGTATAGTCCCCGACAGCATAATCCCCTGCATCAATGGCGGGATAACCTCCGGCGAGTGCCTGGACGAGTATCTCCATTCCCGCACCACCCTCACCCAGAAATACCTCTGGAACAGGATTTTCCGCTCTGACCTGATCCGCCACAACCACCTCCGTTTCGACGAGAAGATCCACTACAAGGAGGACGGTCTCTTCGTGATCCAGTACCTGCTCTGCTGCATCGGCCCGGTCGTCTGCCTGAACGAGCTTGTCTACCTCTACCGCCAGAACCCCGCCAGCGCAATGGGCGCCCTCAACGACATGTCCAAGCCCTGGAACCCGAAGATAATGACCAACCTCGACGCCCACGGCCGCATCCTCGACGAGCTGCGCTACCACCGCGTCTCCCGCCGCCTCATCCTCCAGGAGATCCACAACACCTTCGGCTGCCGCCGCTGGATCCTCCGCCGCGTCATCGGCCACCGCTCCGGCCGCCGCAGAGCCTCCCTCACCACCCTCCTCAAGATCTCAAGACCCGTCCTCACCGCCCTCTTCTAGGCCCACCAATACCGAGCCATCAACTCCAGTAATCCCCTAAATACGAGCCACTTACAACTCACACAACCTTGTGTAACACAACATTGTGCAACACAAACTTGTGTATTGAAAATTTTTGTTGTTCTGAATTTTATTTATATTTGCACAAAATAGTAGTTACTATGGCTGTGTATGTAAAAGCAATACCGACGCTGCGAGGCAAAGTTGCCGACCGTTTCGTCAAGAAATCTGAGGACAATCTCCTCAGACGCGCCTCCATTGACTTTTCCAAGGCTGCTGCCAATTCACGCGCCATATTAGCAAAAAGAGCAGAGAGCAAATAGAGGTGGGCTATTTATTGGACAAATGTCATTTCGGCATACTTACATCTGAAATAATCGATCAATGTCAACCATACCGTTGCAGTAAAGATCCCGACATTGATTCCTTTTTTCACAAGGACACTAAAGACAATTTTTCCGATTATCGATCTGAGATGATGGGATATACCCATTGTTTCTATACTGAGGAGGAGTCACCCAGGATGGTATGTGCATTTTCTTTATCTAATTCCGCTCTCAGGACTGACACTCTCTCCAAACGTAAAAGGAATAAGTTCAACAAATCCATTCCAAACACAAAACGCCGTTCTCAGTATCCGGCCATTCTAATCGGCCAGCTATGTGTCTTTGATGGCTTTGGTCACCATTCAATTGATGAAAATGTTGGCGACGAAATGATGGATTTGATAAAAACAATGGCCATCAAACCAGACAATGACTGCGCGACGCGTTATCTTGTTGTAGACGCCTTAAACACCCCGAATGTCCTTGAATATTACAAGAGAAATGGATTTGAATTTCTTTTCGAGTCTGATGAAGAAGAGCTTCAATGTCTGCGTAGTTATGATGCCGGCAAATCGCTTTTCCGAAAGATTCAAGAGCGATGCCATCTTGCCGAGAAACAGGAGGCGCCTGCATGCAGAACAAGGCTGATGCTGTTCGACTTGATCCTCCTAAGGCAATAAGCGTCGTATATATCAGTAAATTAGTCTGATTTCCAATTAAAATTCTTATCTTTGCCCCTTGCGCGAACGCGCACGCCCGGGCTACACCTGTAGCGCCCGGCCGCGAAGCGCGCCCGCGAGGGCATCATGTCCAAAGAGCGGTGCCAATTGCCAGACATATCTGGCCCGAAAGTTCTCAAATCCAATGAATCACGTAATACTACTTTGCGGAGGTGTCGGTCACAGAATGAACATGGCCATTCCCAAGCAGTACAT
>JAKSJS010000104.1 GCA_024398155.1 Bacteroidales bacterium
AACCTTCATCCGATAGACAGCGCCTTTGTCGGCGGAAGCGTTCCCGCGGGGGATACCCTCACGGAACTCGTCCCGTCCGTCTTCGGCAGCTCGCCTCTGCTGGCCATAATGCTTGTCGTCTCGGCGGTTCTCGTCCTATGTGTCCTCAGGAAGATAGTCGACATCATACCCTGCCAGCTCGGGGCCATCCTCCGTTCCAAGGAACTTATAAACCTTGAGAACAGTGCCGTCCTTGCAAGGGCCAGGACCTTCGTGTCCATAGTGATGATGGTGCCCTTCCTCACGGTTTCCGCCGGATACCGTCTTTATGATCCTGACTTCCTCTCGGGACTTTCCGGGAATCCTTATTTCTTCACTGTCCTTGGAATCTTTGCCGGATATGTCCTCCTCCACGAAGGGATTTTCCTTCTTTTCCCTCCGAGGGCCCTCGACGGGCGTGTCCGGAAAGCCGTGCGCAAATCTGCATGGACTTTCTTTGTTTCGATGACTGAAACGGCCTTTCTGACGGCCGGCGTGCTGAGTCTTTTCAAAATCCCCTTCGAGACGCTCCGTACAATCATAATTATCACGTTTTCGGTGCTTTACGTAATTTATTTTATTAGAAAAGCCCAAGTTTTGAGGCAAGGATGCACCATATTTCAAACATTTTTGTACCTTTGCGCCCTTGAATTTCTGCCGACCGGTTTACTAGTAGCGTCGGCCGTGGTTTTTTAGAATGAAGGTATTGATTTCCATGCAGACGCCCCAGAACGCGTCGCCCTATGTAGCTATTTCGGAGGCGAACAACCTCCAGATAGATTTTGTACCCTTCTTCCTTATCGAGCCTCTCTCCTCAAGAGAGTTCCGCGCCCAGAGAATAACCCTCTCGAACTATACGGCGGTCGTCTTCACGTCCCGCCACGCCATAGATGCCTATTTCAGCATGTGTACCGAGCAGCGTTTCAAAGTCCCCGAGACGATGAAGTATTTCTGCTCCACTGAAGCTATAGCAAACTACCTCCAGAAACATATAGTATATAGGAAGAGGAAGATTTTCTTCGGTACCGGCACCCCCGCCAGCGTACTCGCCACGATAGGCCCCAAGCACAAAGGCGAGAAGTTCCTGATTGCGACTTCCGGCTCTGTCGTCACCGACATGACCAAGGCCTTCGAGGAGACCAACCTTGACTTCGTTGCCGCAGAATTCGTCAAGCCTGTCTCCCAGGACATCAAGAGGATCGACCTCAACAGCTACGATGTAGCAGTCCTCTACAATACCGCCGACGTAGTCTCCCTCCGCGAGAACTTCCCCGACTTCAAGGCCGACCACGTCAAGTTCATCACCTTCGGCAAGTCCATAGTCAAGGCTATGGAGGAGGCCGGTCTCGAGATAGCGATCTCCGCTCCTACCCCGGAGGCTCCTTCCGCCCTCAAGGCTCTCGAAATTTTCGCAAAGAACAACAAGTAGTCCCGAAATGGCCCTTCCGCAGTCGAATACACTTCCCAAAAGGGAGCGGCTTTACTGCAAGAAGGACATCTCAAACCTTCTCGCAAAGGGGCGGTACGCTTCGTCCGGCCCCCTGCGCTATTGCTATGTGGACAACGAAGGACTGGGTTACAGCCGCATTCTGGTTTCGGTCCCCAAGAAGAATTTCAAGCGCGCAGTGAAGCGCAACCTTCTCAAGAGAAGGGTGCGCGAAGCCTGGCGCCTCGGCAAATCCGCAATGGGCGGACGCACGTTCGACATTATGTTCACGTACACTTCGAAGGAAATAAGTTCTTCCGAAGCGATTTCCGCTGCTGTCGGGAATGTAATTTGCATTCTGTCCACCCTCGAGAAATAAAGGTATGGACAGAGAAAAAGTCAGGGAAATACTCAATTTCCCCTTCGTGATCCTCATAAAATTCTACAGAGTCTGCATCTCTCCCTACAAGCGGCCGTGCTGCCGCTTTACGCCGACATGCTCCGCCTATGCCCTCGAGGCTTTCCGCAAGTACGGGCCGATAAAGGGATTCTGGCTCTCTCTGAAGCGCATTCTCCGCTGCAACCCCTGGGGAGGCAGCGGCTACGACCCCGTGCCTTAAACAAATAATCGCTATATTTGCAATTTATATCGAACAAGGAAAATATGACTGACAGGAAATTCAACCTCTGGAACCGTATATGTGCGCTCGCCGCCTTCGTGGTGTCGGCGTTCACATATATCTCCACCATAGAGCCGACGGCCTCTTTCTGGGACTGCGGCGAATTCATCGCCTCATCCTACAAGCTTGAGGTGGGCCATCCCCCCGGAAACCCCGTATTCCAGCTTTTCGCCCGCCTCTTCGCGATGTTCTCCGACGCCTCCCATGCGGCTGTCGCCGTGAACACATGCAGCGCCGTATGTTCCGCGCTTACTATCTTCTTCCTGTACCTGACGATAGTATTCCTCGTAAAGCGCGTCGTAAAGCGTTCCGAGGACGGCACCTTCACCCTTCCGAGAGCTGTTGCAATCTACGGCTCCGGCCTTGTCGGCGCCCTTGCCTACACCTTCACCGATACCTTCTGGTTCTCGGCTGTCGAGGGCGAGGTCTATGCCATGTCCTCCCTCTTCACGGCCCTTGTCTTCTGGGCCATGACCAAGTGGTACGACGAGGCTGACCAGCCCCGCTCGAACCGCTGGATTGTGCTCATAAGCTTCCTCATGGGCCTTTCCATCGGTGTCCACCTGCTGAACCTCCTGACGATACCCTCGCTTGTATTCCTCTTCTACTTCAAGAAGCGCGAAAGCGAAGATTACTCGTTTTGGGAGTACGTGAAGATATTCCTTGTCTCCATCGTGATCCTTTCGGTCATCCTGTTCGTCATAGTGCCTCTGCTTCCCAAGTTCGCGGCCTATGTGGACCTCTTCTTCGTGAATGTCCTCCATCTTCCCTACAACACGGGCGCGACAATCTTCATGCTCGCCCTGCTCGGCGCTTCGTTCTACGGGATATACAGGACCTATCTTGCCGGGAAGGCTTTCTGGAATACGGTGCTTCTCTGTTTCACGACAATAGTGATCGGCTTCTCGATCTTCTCGATATGTATAATCAGGTCGGCTGTAAAGACGCCTACCAACGAGTATCAGCCCGATAACCCGTTCACCCTCGTCAGGTATCTGGCCCGCGAGCAGTACGGCTCCAAGCCGCTGCTCTATGGTGAGTACTTCGACGCTCCATATACCCTCGAGACCAAGAAATACTGGGCCGCAGTCCCTGAAAAGGTCGACGGCAAGGTCAAGGACCGCTATATGAAGACCGACGCCCCTCCCAAGGTAATCTACAAGTCTTCGGGCAAGATGCTCTTCCCGAGGATGTGGTCCAACGCCGATCCCAAGTATGCGGACTTCTACTCGTACTATACGGACGGCAAGGGCCGCAATGTGCCCGGCGCCGAGTACAAGAAACCCACGATGGGCGCCAACATAGGCTATTTCCTTGCCTACCAGATGCACTGGATGTACTGGCGCTACTTCATGTGGAACTTCGCCGGACGCCAGAATGACGTCCACAGCCCGACCCCCGGTTCGATGTTCACCGGCAACTGGGAGTGCGGCATACCCTTCCTCGACAAGCTGCGTCTCGGAGACCAGAGCGAAGCTCCCGATTATCTCCTCCACAACCCGGGAAAGAACCACTACTACCTCCTTCCTCTGCTGCTCGGAATAATCGGCATCTTCTTCCAGTTCTCCCGCGACCGCCGCGGAAGCTGGATAACCTTCCTCCTGTTCTTCATGACGGGAATTGCGATCGTGATCTACCTCAACCAGCCGCCCTTCCAGGTGCGTGAGAGGGACTACGCCTATGCCGGATCGTTCTATGCCTTCAGCATTTGGATAGGCTTTGCGGTGATAGCCCTGTATTCCTTCATAGAGGATATGCTTTCGCTCAAGGGAACCGGCGAAAACGGCGTCCTGAAGACGTCGGTGGCCTCTTCCGTGACTCTCGTATGCCTCGGCGTCCCCGCCCTCATGGCGGCGGAGAACTGGGACGACCATGACCGCAGCAACCGCTATACGGCCGTCGAGATAGCGACCAACTACCTCAACTCCGTCGGCCCCAACGGCATAGTCATAACCCACGGTGACAACGATACCTTCCCTCTCTGGTACGCCCAGGAGGTCGAGGGCGTGAGGACCGACGTGCGTGTCGTCAACACCTCCCTCCTCGGAACCGACTGGCATATCGACCAGATGAAGTATGCAGTCAACGACAGCGCTCCCCTCGACCTGACAGTCGACTACAAGCAGTACCTGTACGGCACGAATGACTATGTCTACATCTACGACCAGCGCAACACGGTCATTCCTATTGCTGACGTGATGACCATCTTCAAGCATCCGAAGGCCAAGCTCCCGCTCAAGAGCGGAATAAGCGTCGACTATATAATGTCGAGGAAGATAAGCGTCCCAGTCAACAAGGAGAACTGTCTCAAGTACGGAATCGTGCCCGAGAAGTATGCCGACCGGATTCCCGACGAGATCATCCTCAACATGTCCAAGGACAAGGAATATCTCACTAAGGGTGAACTCTTCATGCTCGACCTCCTCTCGAACTACAACTGGGACCGTCCGATAAGCCTCCTCAGCATGGGCGGAGACCTCAACATGGGTATCAAGGAGTATTTCCTCTACGACGGCTTCACCTACCGCTTCGTTCCGATAAAGAACAAGATGAGCTCCTCCAAGGTCGGACTTTCCGATCCCGAGGACCTCTACGACAAGATGATGAACGTCTATAAGTTCGACGCCCTCAAGAGGACGGACTACTATGTGGACTACCAGAACATGTATACCTTCCAGGGTGTGATATCCCACAGGCTGATGTTCGTCAATGCCGCCAAGGAGATGATCAAGGACGGCCGCAACGACCGCGCCGTCGAGCTTCTCGAGAGGTGCGAGGAGTCTGTTCCGGACTGCAATTACCCTCTTGTCGTGACCGAGTACGGCTTCTCCAACGAGATAGCTGTCTATGAGATGATATCGACGTATTTCGCAGCCGGTGCGCCCGAAAAGGCGCTCGACCTTGCCGAGAGATTCGCCTGTGAACTGTACGTTTCGGCGAACTTCTATGCGGGCTTCTACGACTATGCGAAGGAAGACTTCGAGGACAACTGCCAGATGGTGTTCTACGTCGCGGACCTTCTCCGTTCCAACGGTTTCAACGAGGAGGGCGACACGATAGAAAACGGCCTTTCAGCAATGCTGAAGGACTATATTTCAGAAGAGGAACCTGTTTTGGAAGAAGAGGACGCAGCCTAGCGGCTGAGTCTTACGACAACGCTCAAGGGGAGGTTCTTGCCGAAGCGGTCACGCAGGGCAAGCTCCCCGCATGAGAGCGTCCTGTAGTTCACGGGGGACCCGTCGCCCGAGGCCTTGAGGCCGAAGGCTTCTTTCACAAGAGTCTCGCCGAGCACGGCGGAATAGCCGTTCGAGTAGAGGTTGAGGACCATGAACGAGTCCTTCGGGGCGAGTATCGCGGAGACCTCCTTCAACATTCCGAAAAGACATTCGTCAAGTTTCCATTTCTCTCCGTCGGGGCCGTGGCCGTAGGCGGGGGGATCGAGTATTATACCTTGGTAGGTATTGCCCCTGCGGGCCTCCCTGCGGGCGAATTTGAGGGCGTCCTCGATCAGCCATCTGATGCCGTCGAGTCCGCTGTTTTCCATATTTCCGCGGGCCCAGGTCACTACCTGGCGGACGGAGTCGAGGTGCGTCACGTCCGCGCCTGCGGCCTTGGCCGCGAGCGAGGCCGCGCCCGTGTACGCGAAAAGGTTTAGGACCCTGGGAACGGGGGCGCCTTCGGCTTTTGCTTTCTTTACGAGCTTTGAGGTTTCGGAGTAGATGAATTCCCAGTTGGGGGCCTGCTCGGGGAACACGCCGACGTGCTTGAAGGACGTAAGGCCGAGGCGCAGGTCGAAGGAAAGGCCCTCGGAGCGGGCGCTGCGGTAGGCGATATGCCACTGGTCCTCCATCTTCTTCATGCGGTCCCATGTGCCGCTGTCCTCCTTCCCGGCCTTGCCGAATCCGGCGCCGGGAGTGAAGCGAGTATGGGTCATCCTGGCCCATTCGCCCTCGGACAATGTCTTGTCCCACAGGGCTTTAGGTTCGGGGCGGGCGAGATAGTACGAGCCGAAGCGCTCGAGTTTTTCGAAATTGCCTGAGTCTACGAGTTCGTAGTCCTTCCATTCCTTGCTGGGATATTCTATCGTCATGCTTTCCGTTTTTGTTCACGGCAAAGTTACGAACTCTTTTCCAATTATAGCCCTATTACTTTGTAATAGGCCTGAATTTTGCTATATTTGTGGGCTATTGTGAAATTTTTTCAACAATCAACATAAAACAAACAAACAAATTTATGCAGCAAAACATTTCCACTTACGATTTCGCCGGTAAAAAGGCGATCGCTCGCGTTGATTTCAACGTTCCTCTCAACGAGAACTTCGAAATCACTGACGACACCCGTATGAGGGCTGCCGTTCCGACCATGAAGAAGGTTCTCGAGAAAGGTGGCGCCCTTATCCTCATGTCCCATCTCGGACGTCCCAAGGGAGTCGCTGAGAAATTCTCCCTCAAGCACATCCTCCCCCATCTTGAGGAACTTCTCGGCCAGCCCGTCAAATTCGCCGCTGACTGCCAGAAAGCCGACGCAGAGGTAGCCTCGCTCAAACCCGGAGAGGTCCTCGTCCTCGAAAACCTCCGCTTCTACGCTGAGGAGGAAGGCAAGCCCAGAGGACTCGCCGAGGATGCTTCCGAT
>JAKSJS010000105.1 GCA_024398155.1 Bacteroidales bacterium
CAGTCCAGAACTCGGAAGCCTTGGGCTTCACGGGAGCAGTCGCAGGAGCGTTCTCGATAGCGGAGGCGGCAGCCTCGACGGCTGTCTCGGCATCCTGGGCGTATGAAACAAGGCCGAGGGCGAGGACAGCAAGGATTGCAAATGTCTTTTTCATATTTATAGTAATGTATTTTATGTTAGTCTTCTAGTAGGAGATCGCGAATACGACCCTTCTCTTGGAAGGTTTGCCGGAATAGATGTCCACACCCTCCTCCTCGCAGACGCAGGAATCGACGGGGATACAGCGGATCGTGGCCTTGGTCTCGTCCTTGATTGCCTGCTCGGTCTCGGGAGTGCCGTCCCAGTGGCAGAGGAGGAAGCCGCCTTTCTGGATCTCTTCCTTGAACTCTTCCCAGGAGTCGCATTTCCTGATGTTGGCGTTACGGAAGGCCTCGGCCTTAGCGTAGATATTGTTCGGGATGTCGACAAGGAGGTTCTCGATAGTCGCGGCAAGGCCGTCCACAGAAGCGGAGACCTTCTCGAGGGTATCGCGGCGGGCGAGCTCGACAGTGCCGGCGGCAAGGTCGCGGGGGCCGATTGCGACACGTACAGGAACGCCCTTGAGCTCCCACTCGGCGAACTTGAAGCCGGGACGGAGGGTGTCACGGTCATCGATATGGACGCTCTTTCCGTCCTTCTCGAGTTCCTTCTTGATCTCGTACATCTTGTCGAGGATGGCATTGCGCTCATCCTCTCCCTTGTAGATGGGAACCATTACTACCTGGATAGGAGCGAGTGCGGGAGGAAGCACGAGTCCGTTATCGTCTCCGTGGGACATTATGAGGGCGCCCATAAGACGGGTCGAAACACCCCATGAAGTAGCCCAGACATACTCGAGCTTGCCTTCCTTGTTGGCGAACTGGACGTCGAAGGACTTGGCGAAGTTCTGGCCGAGGAAGTGGGACGTACCGGCCTGGAGGGCCTTTCCGTCCTGCATCATGGCCTCGATTGTAAGGGTGTCGATAGCGCCGGCGAATCTCTCGTTGGGGCTCTTGTGACCGACGATGACGGGGAGAGCCATCACATTGCGGGCGAAGTCGGCATATACCCCGACCATCTCCTCAGCCTTGGCGGCAGCCTCGGCGGAAGTCGCATGGGCGGTGTGGCCTTCCTGCCAGAGGAACTCGGCGGTACGGAGGAAGAGACGGGTCCTCATCTCCCAGCGTACGACGTTGCACCACTGGTTGCAGAGGATCGGGAGATCCCTCCAGGAGTTGATCCAGTTCTTGTAAGTGCTCCAGATTATAGTCTCGGAAGTGGGGCGGACGATGAGTTCCTCCTCGAGTTTGGCCTCGGGATCGACGACCACGCCCTTTCCTTTAGGGTCATTCATGAGACGGTGGTGGGTAACGACCGCACATTCCTTGGCGAAGCCGGCAACGTGCTCGGCCTCACGGCTGAAGAAGGACTTGGGGATGAAGAGAGGGAAATAGGCGTTCTTGACACCGGTAGCCTTGAACCTCTTGTCAAGTTCCTGCTGCATCTTTTCCCATATTGCGTATCCATAGGGTTTGATAACCATACATCCGCGGACTGCGGACTGTTCGGCGAGATCCGCCTTTACGACAAGGTCATTGTACCACTGGGAGTAGTTGTCCTGCCTTCTTGTAACTTCTTTTGCCATCCGTATTTGCTTTTTTTCTTATATTTTTATAAAATTGTGGTCCGAAAGTTGCCATATAGACGGGTAAGAATGTTGTATGACCCTTCCGTGCCAGCTTTGGCTGGCAAAGGTAACAATTTTAAGTAATTTTTGGAGGAAAAATATATGAAAACGAAAATTTTGACAGCGCTTGGAGCCCTTTTTATCCTCTGCTCATGCGGAGCGAGTTCCTCTCTTTCGTCTTCGACGACGAAAAAAACGCCGATGTTCCAGGACGACCTGTACACCAGCAACACAGCTGAAGCCCGCCAGGCCGCCAAGGTCCAGAACGAAGCTGCCAGAAAACTCGGGGAAGAGACCCTCTCAAGCAATCTCTTCGCCGAAGTAACCGTTATCGAAAAGAACAGCGACGGCGAGGTCGTTGACACTCTCTGCCGCGAGAAACCCGTCAACATCAACTTCATCACAGTTGAGGAACCCTACTACTATTCCAGCATCTATGACCCCTGGTATTTCGGCCACAGCTACTGGTACGACCCCTGGTATTACTCGGGCTGGTACGGTCCCCGCTGGTACAGATGGTACGATCCCTGGTACTACAGGAGCTGGTACGGATGGTATGACCCCTGGTATTACAGAAGCTGGTACGGATGGTACGACCCCTGGTACGATCCCTGGTATTACGGCGGATACTACCATCATCACCATCATCACCACCACTACTATCACGACCACTACTACGGATACCGTGACTACCGCTACAGTTCTCCCGCCAGCTACTACGGTCCGAGAGGCAACAATTCCATACCCGGCGGCACGACGACGAACAGGGTCCGCACAGCAAACGCGTCCAGCGCCCTTGCCTCCGGAATCACCTCCACGACCAGGACGACGACAAGGTCTTCCGGCGGTTCCACAACCGCAACCAAGTCCACCCGTTCGGCGACAGTAGCAAGCTCCGCAGCGACAAGGGCCGCGACCAGCCGCGCTGCGTCCACCGCGACGGTTTCGAGGGCCTCCAGCGCCTCGACGTCAAGGTCCGCGGCCTCCGTCTCCTCACGTTCCGCTTCCGCCACGGCTTCCCGCTCGACAAGCGCCTCGGCCGTAAGCCGCGCGTCCTCTTCTTCGGTCCGTTCCGCCTCAGCCACAAGCTCTTCAAGGACTCCGGCCGTTTCTTCCTCGAGCTCCTCTGTAAGACCCGCTTCTTCCTCCTATTCGACAAGAAGCTCCTCTTCCAGCTCGACCAGCTCACGCACATCTTCGAGCTACGGCGGATCTTCCCGCTCCTCCTCGAGCTATAGCGGTTCGTCCCGTCCTTCCTCGAGCTCGAGCTACAGCGGATCCCGTTCCTCTTCAAGCTATGGCGGATCGTCCCGCTCCTCTTCGAGCTACAGCGGTTCCCGTTCCTCCTCAAGCTACGGCGGATCGTCACGCTCCTCTTCGAGCTACAGCGGATCCCGCTCATCAGGCGGATACTCCGGCGGTCACTCCTCAGGCGGATACTCCGGCGGCCACTCTTCGGGCGGACATAGCGGCGGCGGACATTCCTCCGGCGGCGGACGCAGATAATCAACCAAGAATAAAGAAGCATACAATATGAAAAGACGCACAATACTGACAATCACAGCCCTCATGGTTTCCGGGGCCACGTTGTTTGCCCAGAGCATGTCCGACGGTCTGCTCTTCAGCGAGAACAACTACTCCGGCACCGCAAGGACTATGGCGATGGGCAATGCCTTCACCGCACTCGGAGGGGACCTCGGTTCCGTAGGGATCAACCCGGCAGGTTCTGCAGTCGCCTCATACTCCCAGTTAGTCATCACTCCCGGTCTCAACGTCAGCAACTCCTTCTCCAGTGCCTTCACGGGTTCGTCCTATGGTTTCGGTGACAGGAGAAGCTCGACCGACTGCGGAGCCGCGCTCCCCAACGTCGGCGTTACGATAGCCTTCGACACCCACAGGAACACCGGTCTCAAACGCTTCACCTTCGGTTTCATAACCAACGAGACCCAGAACTACTTCGAGAGCAGCATAGCTTCCGGAGTCAACAACGCGACAACCCTCTGCGGAAGCTTCGCCTCCGGAGCCACAGGCCTCCTTTATGACGACATAACGGGCCAGGGCGCCTATGAAGGCAACTGGGTCAACGACTGGGGATATGTACTTGCCAACAACGCCGGAGCTATAAGCTGCCTCAGCGACAGCAAGCTCGATTATGTCGGTGCGACCCAGGGATGCAACGCCATCGAAGGCGGATACGAGTACTACAACCTCGGCAGCCTCGACCAGGTCTTCGGACGTGAGAGGAGAGGCGCCAAGAGGGACATGGTCCTCAACTTCGGCTTCGACTTCTCCGACATAGTGTATTTCGGATTCAACCTCGGCGTGACCGAACTCCGATACAAATACGACCAGTACCTCCGCGAGACGCCCGCAGACGGCGAGCAGGAGAACTTCGCCATAACCTTCGACGGCGGCAAGCCCACATATTTCGACAGCATGCGTCACAACTACTATTATGACGCCGACGGAGCCGGAATATATGCCAAGGCCGGTATCATCGTGACCCCTAACAACTGGCTCAGGATCGGAGCCGCAGTCCAGACTCCTACCGGAATCCAGATCGACGAGTACTGGGGCCAGAGCGCCGAAACCAGTTTCCGTAACAGCATCTACAATGCCAGCGACAAGACTCCCGAATCCGAGAATTCATATACCCTCAGAACTCCCTTCCTCGCCAATGTCGGAGTCGCCGCGAACTTCCTCTCCTGCCTTCTCGTAAGTGCAGACTACGAGATCACGGACTACAAGACAATGAAGTTCAAGGCCCCCAGACGTATCGACGACGAGGTCTTCGACGAGGTCAACGCCGACATCAAGAACTACATGGGTGTGTCCCACAACCTGAGGGCCGGTATCGAGTACAAGCCTTTCAACATGCTGGCGGTAAGGGCCGGATACAACTTCCTCACCTGTCCCGAGAAAGAGACTGACGTATTCTCGGCTTCTCCCCGCTACATCAAGGCCTACACCCACTCCGCCTCGTTCGGTCTCGGCTTCAACTCCAACGGGATGTTCTTCGCTGACGCTGCCGTCCGCTACATGAAGCAGACCACCGAGTACGTCACTCCCTACCAGTACTACATGCTGGACGAGGAAGGAAACGTCCTTGTAAATGAGGACGTGCCTGTTCCGACCATAGAATTCGGCCGCAATCTCTGGACAGTTGCCCTGACACTCGGCCTCAGGTTCTAAGTCCTATAGGAGAATCAGAATAGCGAATACGTAGAGAAGGAAAGCCTGGAACTTGATTTCCCCCTTCGTCTCGTAACTTGTCATAACCTCGACGGGATCGTTCGATACGGCCCTGTCGAGGTTTTCGATTGAGGGGGCATAGTTCGAAGCCCATTTGCGGATGATCGTGCCGTTGTCCAGGAGGGTGAATCCGCCGTTGCTCCTGTTGAGGGAGACGAGGGTCCTGTAATCCGAGGAATAGGCGCCGGGACGGGTTCCGGCGACGAGGAGGAGGGTCTTGACGCCGAGGCTGTCGGCCGCGGCGAAAGTCCCGTCAATCCTCTCCCAGCCGTCCTTCATGCGGTCCGGCTCATAAACCGACGCTACGAGTACCTTGCCTTCAGCGGCAAGGGAATCGCAGGTGAGACCGAGGGAATCCACTATCGAAAGTATGGGAGCCTCGCCGACATCCTTGCTCTCGACTGTCACGGCGTTTACGAATGTCCAGGTCGAATCGGGAAGGTTGTCCATGCGGAAGGACTTCCGGACTCCGTCCTTCTCAGAGATGTACTCGGCATCGAATTTCGGCATTGAGAATTCGCCGGCTCCGGCCGCAGCAATCGTCGTCCCGGTCTTGAGGGAAGTGTAATCCTTGTAGGGAAGTGTCCTCATGCATATTATGCCGAAGAAAAGCATGGAGAGGGCTCCTATCGCAAAAGTGACGGTCTTTATCTGGCGGGGCTCGCCGAAGTCCCTGAAGGGGAGGAAGGCGACGAGCGCCAGGACTATGAGCACAAGGTTCTTGACGAGGGTCTGCATGTGGGTGAGATGGATAGCCTCACCGAAACAGCCGCAGTCCATCGCGGGGTTGAATACGACAAGCGCAACGGATACGAGGGTGAAGAACAGCGTGAGGGCGGAGGCGACGATCCCGAAGAACTTGCGCCAGACCCCGCTCATGAGTCCCACTCCGGTCACTGCCTCGAGGAGCGCCAGGGCGAAGCCGGCGGGCGCGGCGAGAGGGAGAAGGAAAGTCAGATGGAGGAACTTGAAGTATTCCGTGACGATGAGTCCGGTCCCGACATAATCCATGAGCTTGAGGATGCCGGAAATCGCGAAGACCGCACCTATTATCCAGGCGCAGGCTCTTCTGAACTTGTTGTAATAGCGGTTCATTTCTTCTTTAGAGGAGTTTGTCGACTTCCGCCTTTATGAGGGAGAATATCCTGTCGGGAGGAAGCATTTCGCCGTACTCGTCCGAGCAGTCGATGCGCTTGAAGCTGGGGTCGATCTCGGTCTGGCGGAGATATACGGCACGGACTTTCTTCTGGAACTCTATGTTCGCTTCATGGATGTCGCGCGAGCCCTGGAGGTAGTCGCGGTCGGCACCCTGACGATTGCCAGAGAGTTTCTTCTCAACAAAACTTATAGGGGTGTCGAGGAAGAGGTTGAGGTCGGGACGGGGAAGCTCGAAATTGCCGTACTCGGTGTTGAATATCCAGTTCCGGAGGCTCCCGGCATATTCCCTGTCCTCTATCTTGGCGCACTGGTAGGCTATGTTCGAATAGACATAACGGTCCAGGAGGACACTGCCGCCCTCTTCGAGGGCTTTGCGTATCTCAGGGCCCGCCATGTGACGGTCTTCGGCGTACAGAAGGGCCACGAGCTGGGGATGGACGGCCTCGTTGGAGCCGAACTCACCTTTGAGGAATCTTGTGATGAGGTCGCCGTATACGGGAGAGTCATACCTCGGGAAATGGATGTAGTCAAGACTTTTGCATACCGACTGCACGTATCCCCTGAGCTTCTAGACCAGAGTTGATTTACCTGCGCCGTCAAGGCCCTCGAGTACTACGAACACAACTCTGTC
>JAKSJS010000106.1 GCA_024398155.1 Bacteroidales bacterium
TCTTCTTTTTTTTTCTTAGCTTTTTTTTTTTCTGCTGTTGTTGTTGCCTTGAAGCTGTTTTCAATATTGGTCGTCTTGAACTCTCCCGAAACCTGGAGATTCGCTATCTTGGCTTCAGTCGTCGCCTCGAACTTGTCCGCGACCTTGGTCGCGCCGTTGATCGTCACGGGGCCTGAAACCGTATTTTTCGTCGATCCGACTGAAACCCCTTTATCCTTGATGAACACTCCGTTATCCTTGTCCTGCATGAGCGAAACGCCGCCCTCGGACTCGATAAGGGTTTCTTTTGAAAGGATCTGGGCCCTTGTCGTCTTGAACTTGTCGTCATAGCATCCCTCCGTAATCTTGTTCGCACGTAGGACTATCTGGCCCTTGTCATTGAACTTGGAGGGCTGCTTGCTGTCCTTGTCAAGGTCTATCGAGCATATGTCGACATTCTGGGAGTTCATCGTTATTGCGCCGGCGGCGACTCCATCTGTTCCGACAGTGGAGAAGTCTATCCCGGCGAGCCTTACACTCAGGCTGCTCTCGGGAGTGAGGGCGGTCTCCTTATGTTTGTCCGCCGCATTCTGGGCTCCGGAGTCGAACTGCGAATCTACGGACTTGACGTTGACCTTCTTCGCATATACATTGAACTCTCCAAGGGACTTCACAGTTCCCTTCTGCTTCTTGTCGTCCGAATATTCCGTACGGGTGGAGTTGAACTCGACGGTCATGGACGCAACTCCGAAATAGCTGCCGTCCATGAGTTTTCCTGTAGTATCCAGAGAGGAGACATGGACATATCTTGAATCGAACAGGATACCGGATCCGGGACTGACGCAATTACCGCCATCTCCGTCAAGGGTGGACATGTAAAGCGTATCGGCATTCATGCGAATGAAGGTGTCGCTGCCGTTCTCCTTGTAATCCTCTTCCTTGGGCAGCGCCTCCTTGAGCTTCCCAACGACGCTCTTCTCGCGCTTTGCCTCGGCGAGCCTTGAGATGGAGGCGACCATAGCCGCGACCTTTTTGTTAAGGGCCACGGTCGCGTCCTCACATTCCTTCCTGAGGTCATTGAGGAGGCCTACTTTAGAGGATATCTCCTCGTCATTCAGCTTCAGGGTATCGGCGTCGGAGAGGGCCTGCTGGATATCCTTGAAGGCCCCGTCTATTTCGCGGCTTATGCTGTCCACCTCATTCTGATATTGCTTGATGAGGGTGTCCAGAGAAGCTGAGAGGGTCTCGAGCTTCGCCTTGCGCGAGGCAAGGCCGACTGACGAGTTGAGATCGATGGAGGTGTCGGATTTGATTGTAATGCCCGGGGAGGGGCGATGGGCTTCACTTATGAAGAAATCGTTGTCCGCAGAGCTGTCTATCGTTATGCGCTGGGCCTGGCTTACGATTTCGGATCCGGGCATGACGACGGCCTCAAGCCCGTCGATGCCGGGATCGACGGCTATCTGGCGGATGACGGTAGCCTTGCTGACGATAGATCCGTTCTCCCCTTCCCTGCCGACTCCTTCGAGGCCTACGTTGGTCGCACGGAGGAGTATCTTGGACGGCGTGCCGTTAATGAGGTTGCCGTCCGCGTCCACGTTACCTATTATTATATTCGGGGACGAAATTATGATGGGGTCCTTGGACCTTATGAACCTTCCGGAAGCACTCTTGTCGACATAGTCGGGACGTATTGACTGGACAGCCGCCTTGCATTTGCGGATCTCATCGACATTCCTGTCGACTGCACCTTTGAACTCGTCCAGGAGTTTCTTCCATTCATCTATGATAGTATCCATACTCTTTTATTTCTGTGCAAGGAAGCGGCGGACAAATTCGATCGAGAGGTTGTCCATGGCTTCCCACTCGTTGTGGTTTGGAGTAATGCCCAAAGTTGTACCGGGAGTCTCGGAGATGAGGACACGTCCTTTCTGGAGGGGGTTCCATACGGAATTGACCGTTCCGGCCGAGATACTGAAGGGATTCTTGAAATTCTCGCGGATGACTTTATGGCCCTTGTAGGAAGTGTCATCGAAACTTACATGCATGTTGCGTATCGGCTCGCCCCAGATGCCGACGCCGTCGGCATCGACAGGAACAGGCGGCAGGGCATAGCCCTCGTCCCACTTGAGGCAGAAGCCTTCCGTACCGGTAAGTTTGAGGATGGCATATCGGAAGAGCGCCTTCTCGAATTTCTTCATTGCGGTTTCAATGGCATCGTCGGAGGGGGCGTTGCAGAATCCGAGGACCAGTTCGGTATCGTTCGGGATATTCTTCCTGAAGTGGTTGATATAGATTGTCCTCATACATAGGACAAGGATATCCTGGTGGCTGGAGGAGAAGGGCTTGAGGCCGTCCTTGAATGTTCCGCTGTACTTCTTGAAATCAGTGGTATAGGTACAGAACTCTATAGAGCGGTCAGACAGCTCGCCGACGAACTGTTTGGCTGTAGCCCTGTAGGTGTTGAACATCTTGGACATTATGCCGTTGTTGTCGTAGAGCTCGTCGTCGGTGAACTGGTTGTTACCGGCAGACATGCTCTTGCGGACAATCTCCTCGGCCGTCTTCTTGAGTCCGTAGTTGGCGTCAGAGCGGCACTCGCAGCAGCAATCGTAGGAGCTGCGCAGAGCCTTGAGTCTCTTCCTGAGGCTCTCAGTAGCGGCTTTGGCGAAGTTCTCCACCTCGGAGACCTGGCTCTTCACGTCGAAATTGGTCGGGGCGAAGCCGCCGGCCTGGTCCATCGCGCGGCCGTCTCCGGCTTCTATGTTGACGAACCTGTGGGACTTTATCTTGAGGGTGCCTTCCTTCGGGGCGACAACGGCATTGTAGACTATCCTGAGGAGGGACATGTCAATCGCGCCGAGCATCATGTCGGACAAGGTGCTGGCGGCTATGTCGCCGGCGCCCTTCATCATCGACATTGCGAGGGAGTCGCTCTCACCTGTGAGTCTTTTGTGGCGTTTCTGGCGTTCGAGAAGGTCGATATCGTCCTTGATATTGAGACCGGACTCTATCGTTATGTTGTTTGCGGCCCTCAGCTTGATGTTGTGGCCTTCGATATTGACGTCTCCGAGGGGAGCAGAGACAGTGATCCCGGTAAGGGCGCTTATCGAGACTTTTCCTATGGCGGAGTCGATGACGACCTTGCGCTCGGCCGTGTCACCGCTGATCTCGAACAGGCCGAAGCCGTCTGTGAGGGTCGCCTTTCCGGCCGCCCTTCCCATTACGGGCATCCAGTTCGCGAGCTGTATCATGCCGTTACCGAGGAGCGGGCTCAGGAAAGGAGTCGCCGCGCCCATGAAGGGAACGAAATTCTTCACGTAGTTCGCTACATTGCCCATTTCCAGTTTCAGCCTTGCACCGCTCTCAGAGCGTATCTCACGGTCGCCATAGGCTATCGAGAGGGACGTAGGATTGGTCCTTGTCGTATGGAGGGAACCGACGATATAGGGACGGTCGATATTGCCGTCGATATAGTCGACCATAACCTCGCTGCCAGCCTTCATGACAAAGCTGCAGGCGCCTCCGTTAGGAGAAGCCATGGGGGTCGAGGTCCTTACCCAGGGCGACGCAAGGTCGGACTCGGGCTGCCATGGATATTTTATGCGGACACGGTTGAGATAGCGCGGGTCCATGTGGTTGGAGACGACAGCTATCTGGGGAGCGGCCTTCTCATGCTCGCTGCACCTGTCATAGGGAGGGCATACGGGTTTGTCGGAATCCACTACCTCGATTACGTCTATCGCAAGGATATCGGTAGCTTCCTTGAAAGCATACTCCGCCGATACCTTTATTATAATATAGTTCTTGCCGGCAAAGCTTACGGTGTCACCGACATTGAGTACGGCGCATCCGGGACGCACCTTCATCTTGAGGATCCTCTTCGATGCGGAGAGCTCCGTTTCACGTATCGAAGCGTAGAACGCCCTCATGAAGTTATACTTCTGGAGGGGGCTGCCCTCTTCGTCCTTTTCGGGCCTCGGGCCCGTATAGGAGCCGAACTGGCAGAGCTTTTCCTTGTCATTGCCGCCATACTGCTCCTCCTCATTGGCGACGGGGATCTTGACTCTCTTGTCGAGGTAGAGCCCGTTGGTCTCGTCCACGCGGGCTGCTACTGCCGCCTCTTCCATCGCTACGCTCTTAATGGCCTCGACGACCATCGCCGCCCTTGAGAATTTCGTATCGTGGGAATACGAGGGGAATATGGGGATTACCTTTGTCAGGATGAGCGAAAGCCAGAAGCCACCGCCCTGCTGCTGGACGACTCCGTCGGGACCGGTTTCCTTGGTCGTTCCGAATATATCGAAATACTCGTCGTAGGCGTCCTCGTTGAAATAGAGTTTCTTTTCGTCGATCTCTATCGGTTTTCCGGCGACGGCGTTCTGGTCCTTGATGACATCGGCCGTTGCGAAGATCGTGTCGAACATGTCCTCCTCCCTTCTAAGGTAATTCGAATAGTACGAATCCACTTCGAGAGGGCTGTCGGATATCGTGTCCCTTTCCATCGAAAGGACTACCGGCACTGAAGAGTTGTCTAGCGCAGTATAGGGGTCGAGGTTTATAGCATCCTTGCCCTTGGGCAGACCGAGATTGAGCTTTCCGTCCTCGAAGAAGAGGAACTCGCCGTGACGGGCCGCAATGCGGGATACGAAGGAATAGAAATCCTCGTTGTACTGGACATGGTAGGGCTGGATCAGCTCCTTGTCGTCAAGAGAAGTGAACTGGAGTCTCTCGACGTCACTCTCGAAATCCACCTTGCAGCCTCCGAGCACTCCCCCGTTATCGCCGTATTTGAGAGCCGAGGCGAGAATATCCGAGGAAAGCTTCTGGCTGAGATAGGCCTTGCTGAAGCGGTCCAACGTAAGAAGGAAATCGCGGCTGTAGATAACGAGTTCGACGGTGCAGGGGACAGTATTGCCCTTGGCCCTGTCGTACTGGAAGACGGGTTTAACCTTGTAGACGAAATAGTCGCTGCCGACCGTCACAGGATCCAGAGGGAGGCTCTGGATCTGGGCCTGGCCCGTTATCTCCACAGTCTTGCCGGCAAAAATAGCCGTAATATCGTCAATCCCGGCTGACAGAGGGCATTCGGAAACCGTCACGACGGCATCCACACGGCAGGGAGCATAGTTCCTCTTGTCGTATTTGAGCCCGACGAGCTGGAATTTAATCTCCTCGAGTCCTTGCGGAGCAGGATTGGGAACGTTAAGGTTCTTTGCGGCGTTTGTCACCTGGACTGTGGACACCGAAAAATCGGTCCCGTCGCCGGAATCACCTTTCTTCCCGGTGAATATCAAAGTATATTTACTCATATCGCACTAATCGTTGTAGATATCAAGCTCGACCGAAGTGTTGTCCCCAAGGAACTTGAACGTCAGCGGCTTGATCCTGACTGTGAGAAGGGTTTCCCCGGTATAGTCCTCATCAACGTCATAGACGTATCCCGTCACGACAAGACCGCTGCGGAAATCCGTCACCTCGCCGGAAGAGACTACATCGTCGAAAAGGAAGGTATATGATTGGGTCTGGAGACTCTGGAGATGGCTGAGGAAGATGTCGGCATTGGACATCTCACCGAGCCTGACGACAAACGAGACGTCGCCGAGTATCGAGCTCTCGACGACTCCGTTCCCGTCATGGACATGATTCAGGTTATATTCGAAATGGACGAGCGTCAGGGCCTGCCGGGATATCTTGAAACCCGACTCGGTAAGGTCAGAAAGGAACAGACGCCCCTTGTATATCGCATTTGTCTCCATACAATTGTTTTCTGTTTAAAAACGGCAGAACTCAACATCGTCCGCCACAATACGCTCCGCCACCATCTCTATCGTGAGGAGCTGTCTACGGTTGTTACGGCTGTCGTATTCCTCCCGTAAGCCGAAGCACTGCGCATTCTCAAAGGTCATGACCCTTTTGCGGGAGTCTTCGGAAGAGGAACTCTCCTCCATCTCAATGCAGCCGGAAAGACACGATCCGCTGACAAACCAGTCATACAGTTCGACGTCGGTCCTCTGGGGGACGATAAGGGTTATCGTAACCTTTTCGCACCTGAAGGAGGAATCCGGCCTCAATCCTTCGCTGTCACGAAGGAAACGGCTCCTGGCCGACATCACAGGGTATTCCCTGTTGTATCGGCCAGAGTCGTTGTTTCCAAATTTCAATGTAGCAAAAAATGCCATTGCCTACCGGTTATTTCCAAAGGTTCTTGTACTCGATGGAACCGTTCTTGAGTTCCTGGCAGACGATCTCGACTTCCTCGTAGTGCATCTTGCCGTCCTGCCAGTCCTCGATGTAGTGGACACAGTAGCAGCCCTTGCCTTCGAGAGTCTTCATGGTGCTGCCGTCAACGGTGCTGTTGAAAGTGATCTTGAGACCACGGGCATCGCTGGGGTTGAGCATCCACTGGATAAGCTCGTTGTTGCCGTCGTTGAGGGCCTTTACGCGGACAGTAATCCTGCCTCCGCGGGGAATGCCGTCAAGCTGACCTTCGATATCTGTCTTCTGGGTGAACTTGTAGTTTACCATCAATACCTCCCTTTCAGCGAAGCTGTCAACGGAGAGGACTACAGGTGTTGTATTTTCAGCCATAAATTTCTTCGATTAAAAGTTAGACATAACTATTCCCAGGCGTTCTCGAACTTGACGTTGCCGAACTCGATGATCTGGCAGGTGATCTTGATCTCCTCGTAGTGGCCGAGGTTGTCCTCCCA
>JAKSJS010000107.1 GCA_024398155.1 Bacteroidales bacterium
GTCTGACCGATGTGGCAGATCAGGTTCAGATGTTCCGTCTCATCCAGTCAATACCATCTCCCAAGGCAGAACCGTTCGCATATAACAGCTCTCCGCAAAAGGCTGCCTGACAATCCGGATGTTACCATATTCAATATTGTCGTATTTTACGGCGACAGCATGTTCAAGGACCTTAACTATGATGACTCCGGCTTTATGCGTGTAATTTACAGCACGCAAGTGGTCCAGCTCGTAAACAGCATCAGGAACTTGGACCCTGGCAACTATGGGAACAAGCGAGAGGTGGCCAATGCGTTGGCTGAAGGTGTGAGGAACGGTAAAAATCCAGAGATTAGAGAAGCGCAGATGAGAATCGCTGCCAAGGCCAAAGCTAACGGGAAAGAGACTCACAAATACTCAAACGGATTCTTCCGTTTTTGAGATATGTGTCCTTTTGTTTGACAATACAAAGGTGCTTGTACATAATTTCCCTGACGTCGGAAAAATGATATTCCATGATTAATGAGTGACGACGTTCTGGATGTCTCCAGAGTGCTGCCAGCTAATATCACTTGTCATCGTAATGACCATATGATGACAATACAGCAACCTTTACAACATCTTCCTCAATTTCGTAAATGAGCCTGTGTTTTTGGGAAATACGGCGAGACCACTGCCCTGAACGGTCTCCACTCAAGGATTCCGGTTTCCCGGTGCCGGTTTTCGGATGATCTTGAAGTTCGCCAAGTAACTTGCCAGCCTTCTTAAAGGCAGCAGGTTCCGATTTCTTCAGCTTTGCAAGGTCTTCCAGCGCTTGTGGCGCAAAAATAAGTGTGTACATCTAAATACTCTCCAGCAATGAGGCAAGTGCCTCTTTCCCATCCACCTCAAGTCCTTTGCCTTCTGCTATATCTTTTCTTGCCTTATCCACACGGGCAAAGAACTCTTTCTTGCTGATAAGGCTGTCATCCTCGGTTACGGGCACAATCTTAAAACTGCCGGCACGGGATGTGAGAATGACACTCTCACCGTTTGCGGCAAGATCAAGGTATTTCCCTTGGTTCGATCTGAAGTCTCTAATACTTATTACCGTCATAGCTTAATAATTTGTCGCAAATTTAATAAATACCATAATGGTATCCAAATATTTGTTGTGAAACTAGCTGAAAGGAGCCGGTCGTACGAAGCCGGTAAGGATGAAACCATGAGTCTGGAAGAAGCGAGAGAATCATAAAAACGCAAAAGGAATTGAAACATTTATTTGTTTCAATGAAACATTTTGCGTATATTTGCGGAAAAGAATTATGGTATGGAATCTCGGAAGTTGAAGGAAGTAAGGATTGAATTGGGCATGACCCAAAAGGACATGGCCCAGGCGTTAGGCGTATCGAGGAGCTATTATGCCCTTATGGAAACCGGAAAACGTATTGTCTCTGAGGAGTTTGAGACTCAGCTTTCCCGTCTTTCCCCCAAATCGGTGGTGAAAAGCTACGGAGATATGGACGGTCGTGATGAGGCTGCGGTTCTGAATGAGCCTGCGGCCGAATATTCCGTGACGCCTCAATATGCCCGCAAGAACCTGATGTCCCTCTTTGAAAAGGTTGATTCCGGTCATGATGTCGTCATTTCGGTAGGGTCCAAAAGATACCGTCTGACTGACTGCGGCGAATCGGTCTCTCCCTCATTGGACCGATGGTTCGACAATCCCGCCAACATTGCGAAGCTCACTGAAAGGATCCGGTCGTACGAAGCCGGTAAGGATAAAACCATGAGTCTGGAAGAAGCGAGAGAGTTATGGCGCAATACAAAGTAGAGCTTACCGAAAAGGCTGTAGAGGGCATTACCGATAACTCTCAGCGGCGCGGGAGCGGTTGACGATCACGACGCCGGTGATGACGAGAAGGGCGGCGAGGGCTTTCTGCCAGGTGAAGCTGTCCATGCCGATCGCTACGGCGACTGCCGCGGCTATGACGGGCTGGAGGTAGGAGTACATGCTCACGATGGTCGGCCGGACGTTCTTCTGGCCGAGGGGAATCAGGAAATATGCTACGAATGTCGCGAAGAAGACAAGGAATCCTATCTCCAGGAGAACCTTCGCGGGGATGGCGGCATAGTTGACGGCGAGGAGGCCTTTGATCGAGACCGGCAGGCTGAAGAGGGCCGAGAACAGGAACATCCACTTCATGAACGTGACGACGCTGTAGCGGGATATCAGCGGGCGGAAGATGCCGAGATATGAGGCGAAGCTGAGGGCGTTGAGAAGCAGCAGAGCTATGCCGAGGGGGCTTGTATGGTCAACGGCGCCGGTTGCCCTGACGGAGTTGAAGATCAGGAGCAGGACGCCGGCAAGGCTGAGGGCCACTCCCCCGGCCTTCTTGAGGGTTATGGGCTCCTTGAGGGCTATTGCCGCTATGAACATCGTGAAGACGGGCGTCAGGGTGCTGATGATCGAGGTGTCGATGGGCGTCGCGATCGTTATCGCCTTGAGGAAGGTCAGCTGGGGAACCAGCAGACCGACAAACGAGGCGAGCGCGATAAGAGGAAGGTCGCGCAGGGCGACTTTCTCCTTCGGGAGGAAGAGGGAAAGGAGCCAGAAGAGCGCGGCGGCGGAGACTGCCCTCATCGTGAAGAGGGGCAGCGGAGCGACCACGGACGAGTTCGCTATGTCCTTGCAGAAAACGATGTTGAGGCCGAAGATCGTATAGGCCCCGAATGCTGCCAGGTTGCCGGCTATCTGTTTCCTGTCCATTGACTTAGGCTAAAGAAGGGAGAAACCGTAGATCGCGAAGCCGACGGCGAGGGCGAGGAGGAAATTGATCGCCTTTGCGTAGAGGAAGGCTTTCTTGGACTCGGCGAAAAGCGGCAGGGCGGCGTGACCATCCTGGGAGATGCAGCTTGCCATCAGGACGGAGACGGGAACGGCGCCCGTCGCGAACATCGTGACGAAGATGAGGTGGGGTCCGGACTCGGGGATGATGCCTATCAGCGAGGCGAGAAGAATCATCAGAGGGATGTTGGAGCTGACCCAGGACTCGACGTCGAGGTAGGCGTTGCCGACGGCAAGGAGAAGGAGTATGCCGAAGGTCCATGCGAAGACTTTCGGGAGGTGGGTGCAGACGATATGGTGCCAGAGATGTTCGTCGATGAAGTGGTCGGAGGCGAAGACTATGACGCCGAGCATGATGACGCTGAGGCATGCGAACATGATGTTCATCCAGGCCTCGTCGAGAAGGCCGCTGGTGACGCTCATCTCGATCTCCTCCCCTCCTTCATGCTCATGCTCGAGCATGCCGAACGCGAGGGCGGCGGCATATACGGCAAGGCCGATGAAGAGCACTACCCTCTTCCAGTTGAGATGTCTCTTGGTGTGGGTGTGTTCCGCGGGCTCGTCCTCGTCGTGGATCGCCATCTCGTGGCAAAGGGCGGCGCTTACGCGGCCCTTGCCGCCCGAGAGGCGGTCGACGAGCCAGCCCGCCACGACCGCTATGACGAAGAGGATCGCGGTTATCTTGAGGGCTGTTCCGGGGAACATGCCGAGCATGACGAACGACTCGTCGCCCGAGGTCGCGATCATCATCGCGACAAGGGCGCCGAAACTTATCATGCCGTGGGAATACAGGGATACGCTGGCGAAGCCGCCCATACATCCGGGTATGGACCCGAGCAGCGCGGAAAGGACTATCTGGCCGAATGAGGACTTGCCGAGGGAGGAGAACCACCGGCCACGGGAGAGGATGTTGGTGGACTCGATCATCAGCATCATCACGACTACCATACCGGTAATAAGTATGGCGGTACGGAGGGAATCTATCAGAATATCGGCTATCATTGTCATACGCACTTTCCTTTTTCTATCATTCGCGGCGCAAAGATAAGAAAAAACTCCTCAAGGGAAATATTTTCATATATTTGTGAGAACAACTGAACCTGTTATGAAAACAGTCCGCATAATCCTCGAATTCGTCTGCGCCGCGGCTTTTCTTTCCTCATGTGCGGGAACCCCGGCTGCCGTTACCCCCGGCCCTAATCCCCCGCAAAGCCTAACGCCCTCACCGTCAGCAACTTAACCGAAACCGTCTCCGAAAATCCCGGAGACGGTTATAACTAAACTCCTGATAGCAAGCGGCTTAACTTTAATCCCCTAACCGTCAGCAACTTAACCAAAACCGTCTCCGGGATTTCCGGAGACGGTTTGAAGTAAAATGCTGACAACGAGGGAGTTAGCTTTGAGGCGAGAAACGCCGGAGGGAATTGACGCGCTGGAGGGCGTTACGGCCGAGGGAGGCATTGTAGAACTGGATCTCGTAGAAGTGGAGGCAGCCGGCGGGCCATGCCGGCGTGAAGCCGGGCGCGGGCTCCTCGAAGCCGCTTACGACCAGGGCCATCGAGGTCGTGTCAAGGCTGACGGACAGACTCTGGCCCGCGTACTCGAAAGAAGCGGGGGTCGCGTCTGTCTTCCAGTTTATGGGGTTGATCGAGCATACCGGATCGTTCATCACGACATCCCATACTGAGGCCGGGGCGGCGACGGAGTTGATCGAGACGGCGACGCCGGGGTCGTCCGCCCCACGGGCCGGACGTACCGCGTCGCACTCGATGTCCTCCGCGCTGAGGCCCCATCCGAGGATGTATGCCACGGCTACATGGGAGTACTCCTCGGGAGTCATCCTCTTCAGGAGTTCCTTGGCGAGCATGGCGCCCTGGCTGAAGCCGGCGAGGACCACAGGGCGTCCGCCGTTATAGTGCTTCATGTAGTATCTGAAGGCCTCATATACCTCGTCTACAATCCCGCTGGCGAGCTCATCATACTCCGCGGCGCTCAGCGAGAGCGCCTCTATCGTATGCTGGTGGTAGTAAGGCGCAAAGAAGTTGAGGGAGTCCCGGAATACCTTGTTCTCGAGATGCTTCATCTCCCTCGCGAGGATCTCCTTCTCCTCGGGAGTATTGAGAGCGAGTATCGAGCCTTCCTCCTTGAGGATGTTGGTCGATACGAGGTAGAACACGTCGCCGTAGCCCTCGTCGAAATCCTTGGTGCTCGTGTACCAGTTCTCCGCGTCGCTCCATTCATTGCCGAAGCTGTCGCAACCCGCGAGGGCTGCGACAGACAGCAATACAAGAAGTATAGTTTTCTTCACTTTCTAGAACTGTTTCACGAAAGCCTTCATCTCTTCGTACTGGGCTTCCATGGACTCGAGGAGGCTGTACTGGGAGTGGGTACGGACGAGGTTGTGCTCGGGATACTTGATCTTGTAGTAGGTGTCGCCGTCGATGTAGTCCATGAGGAAACGGAGAACCTGCTCGAAGGTTATGAAGATGCCGCTGAAGGCGAGGTACTCCTTCTCAATAGGAGTAAGGAAGGAGCCGGCCTCGGAGAGGTAGCCCTCGATATAGGCCTTGAACATATCCATGCTCATAGATACCTTGGAGAGGTCGGGCTCGTCCTCCGCCGCCGTATTGGTATACGAGCGGAGGGCGTCGCCGACGTCGTTAAGTACTGTCGAGGACATTACTGTGTCGAGGTCGATCGCGCAGAGGACCGAACGGTCGGAGGCGTTGAAGAGGATGTTGCTGATCTTCGTGTCGTTATGGGAGACGCGGGTCGGGATCGTTCCGTCCTCGACGAGGCTCTGGAACTTCATCATCTCCTCACGGCGGCTCTCGATCCATCCGATCTCAGTGGCGAGGGAGGCGGCGCGGCCGGCCTTGTCGGCCTTCAGCGCCTCGTCCCACTGGACAAATCTCCACCTCATGTTGTGGAAGCCTTTTATTACTTCGGCAAGAGGGGTCTTGAAGTCGGAAAGAAGGCTCTGGAAGCGGCCTATGCCGATTCCGCCCTCACGGGCGAGAGCCGGCGAGTCGGCCGTGAAATAGGACATCGTGCCTTCGATGAAGACACATACAGCCCAGTAATTGCCGTCCTCGTCCTTGTAGTAATGCTTGCCGTCTTTAGTGTCCACGACGGTAAGGGTCTCCCTCATCGGGTCGGCGACCTTCTTCTTTATATGCTCGGTCACGGCGACGATGTTGTCCATCATCGCGGGGACATCGGGAAATACGAGATGGTTCTTCCTCTGGAGGAGGTAGTCGGGACTCCCCTCTCCGGTCTTTATTGTAAAGGTATCGTTGATGAAGCCCTCTCCAAGGGGTTTTATCGAAAGGACAGTTCCCTCGAGAGAGAACTGTCCGGCAATTGCTTCAAGAGTCATACTGAGGCTTATTTGAATATAGTTTCAGGCACTTCGCCGGTCCAGCAGAGAGGCTGCTCGAGGCCGAAGAGGCGCGCTACGGTAGCGGCGGTGTTGACGGTGTTGTTGGGCTCCTCAATGGTGAAGCCTTTCTTTATGCCGCGGCCTTCGATGATCCAGGGAACGGTCATCTCGACGGGAAGGACGCCGCCATGGCCGTAGCGGATTCCGCCATGGTCGGAGATGAACATGATGTGCATGTTGTCGTACATGCCTTCCTCTTTAAGCTTGTTGATGAGGACACCGACCTCGGCGTCACCGTCCTCGATGGATTTGATGTACTCGGGGGACATCCACTGGAACTCATGGCCTACGCAGTCGGTATGGACCGTATAGAGGAACATGAAGAAGGGGTTGTCCTTGTTCTCTTTCATGTAGTCGAAAGCCTTGGCGAAGAGCTCGGGATACTCGTAGTACCCGGTCTCCTCGACGCTGTCGAGGTACTTGGGGTT
>JAKSJS010000108.1 GCA_024398155.1 Bacteroidales bacterium
CCCCCATGTAACGGTCTGTAATGTAATGATTGAAGAAACTGGTGTTGACTAGAATTTCCGCAAGGAAACCGCCAGCAATCGCAAGAACAATAAATGGTGCTATGGCTATAGCGGCGCCCCAGCGGTTGCTAAGCTGGAAAAAGCAGAAACCGAAAAATCCTGCAAAAATGAGGTAGCTGAATACGCTTGGGAATAGTATCCAGCTGGTTAGCAGCCTGTCGTATTCCATTTCCTTCGGGACGTACGCCAAACGGTAACGTAAATGCTTGTCGGTGTAGTTTTTCACCCACTTGCTGTATTCTCTTTCAAAGTTCTCGACGCCGCCTCCGCTCTTGGCGCCTAGCAGCGCGAAGAGGTTCACAAGGCCTGAAAGTATAGTGTCGTTAAGCATTGATTCGATAATTCCGGCCTACGAGCGGAATGTACAAAGATATGAAAATTTTTCAATTATCAGGAGATGGGAGTCAGTCCTCACTGACGTCGGTCAGTCTTGGAGGGACGGACATGAGGGCACGGAAGGTCTGGAAATCGACGAAGCCTTCGCCGGGATTGTCCTCGATGAGGACATTGAGGCTCGAGCGGCCGACCATGATCTTGAGGATATCGACGACATGGTTGGTGATCAAGGGCGAGAGCCAGTCGAACTCGCTGACCTTGCGCGAGTCGATCTCCTTCTCGAGGTCCGCGCGGAGGGTCTCGCACATCCTCTTTGTATAGAGCTCAGCTTCCTGGGTCGAGACATCGGAGAATCCGAGGCCGAGGAAACGGCGGGACTTGAAACTCTTTGCAATCTCCCAGTTCATCTGCTTTTTGGAATAGGAGATGATTCCGGGATGGAAATTGGCGAGGGCGAGAGTGTTCGCCATCTCGTCATACTTGAAGCGGACATCCTCGAGCCTTATGCCGTATTCGACCTGGAGGTCGGTACGGAGGGCGCCGTTGAAAGTCAGGCGCCCCTCCTCCCGGACGTAGGTGCGCACGAAGGAGGTGTCGATATCGAGTACGGATATATGGAGGATAGGATTGAGCCCTACGATGTTGAGACGGCTGCGGTTCTTCTCGGTGAGCTCCCTGTCAAGGTCGCGGACCGTCTTCTTTAGCGTCTCTATCTCCTCCCTGAGCTCGTCGCCCTTGGCCTCGCTGGCCTTGAGCTGGTCACGGCTGTTCTTTATGAAGGCCTTCCAGACAAGGAACGCAATAATCGCAAGGAGTATCAGAAACAGCCCGTACGGCTGGCGCTGGGGCAGGAATACATATATACAGACAACCGCAGCGACTATTGCGACAGCCGCAGCAATCATCCAAACCAGATATTTTTTACCGTTTTTTGCCATATCCCGTAAAGGTAGACAATCACAACATAAAAAACAAGAATACAGCCGCATAAGCGCATTCGCACACCGACTATGAATAATAATGACTATATTTACACATTGTAAAGAATTTCATCATCAGACAGTATAGGCGATGGGAATCATCCGCATAAATTCTTTGGACGAGCCCGGCGTGGAGATATATTCCACGCTGACGGAGGCGGAGCTTTGCGACACGAGGCTGGTAGAGCGTGAGCTCTTCATAGCCGAGAGCAGCAAAGTGATCGACGTCGCCCTTGACGAGGGTTATGAGCCCTACTCCATGATAATGGAAGAGAGACATGTCGAAGGGATAGGCAAAGACGTCATCGGAAGAGTCGGGGACATCCCCGTCTATGTCGGCAGCCACGAACTGCTCAAACAGCTCACCGGCTTCCCCATGACGCGCTGCATCCTCTGCGCGATGAAACGTCCGAAGCTGCCGCCGGTAGCCGAAGTCCTGAGGGACGCCCACCGCATAGTCGTCATCGACAGCGTCACCAATACGACCAACATAGGGGCGATCTTCCGCTCCGCAGTAGCCCTAGGCGTCGATGCCGTCCTCCTCACGAGGACGACATGCAGCCCCCTTAACCGCCGCGCCGTCCGCGTGTCCATGGGGACTGTGTTCCAGGCCCCATGGACATGGCTCGACGCGCCCGTCAGTTCCCTCCACGAATGCGGCTTCAAGACCGCTGCGATGGCCCTTACCGACAACAGCGTACCCCTTGGCTCCCCCATCCTCAAAACAGAAGACCGTCTGGCTCTTGTCATGGGGACAGAGGGAGACGGTCTCTCGAAGGAAACTATTTCGGAAGCGGATTATGTAGTAAGGATCCCGATGAAGAACAACGTCGACTCGCTCAACGTAGCCGCGGCCGCCGCTGTCGCTTTCTGGGAGCTCCGCCGCTTCTAAGGTCTTAGGGCTGGTATACTCTGTAGAACTCTACGACAGCACCGTTTTCAACCCTGATTCTTGTAGAATACTGGTTAAAGGCGCCGAAGCGTACTGTCGAAAGGTAGTCGAAGGCCTTGTCGCCGGAGACGACTACGCCTTCCATCGACTCCTCCACGTTACCCTTGTCGACAAAATCGATCCTGTCGGAAACGAAGAGATTGACAGTGCCGAAAGAGGTATATGTCGCGATGTCATCCCATCCCTGGTAGCGGTATACGCCACCTCCGATGGAGATAAGGTCGGCTCCCCCATTGTCGAGGCCGCCGTTGATGAGGATAGTGCCGTCTTTGGAGAGCGTCTCGATCTTTATAAGTTCGCCGGCGATCTCGATATAGCCGCCGACCTCCATCTGGTGGAGTTCCACAGTATCGTAAAGGTCCATATTGAAGACCTCGAAAGGGACATTGTAACCACCATCGGCCTTGACTATCTCATCCTGGCTGAAGGCCACGGGATAGATGCCGTCTTCAAGGTTATTGACGTCAATGGACACGGGGAGGGGCTTTACAGCGCTGTCCTTGAGGTCCATCTCAGCCTCGTCGCTTACTATATCCGCTACTTTCGCACGCTTCTCACACTGATAGAGGGCAAACAAGGCGCAGCCGAGAAGTACGAGTGCTACACCGATGATTGTGTTTCTAGTCTTGATTTCCATATATAAGGTTTTAGAATTGAATTATTTCGTCTTGATTCCCCAGTCGGAGAACTTCTTCTGGGACTCGACCTGCTCTTCGATCTTATCGTCGAGGTTGGGGAAGAAATCGAGACCCGTGAGCTTTTCGACCTCATTTACGGTCATTGCGCATTTATCGAGATAATAGCGCTTCGCATCGTTGTCCATTACAAAGCCTATCGCCTTGTAGGCTCCGTCCTTGGAGGCAAGGACGACCTTGTAGAAGCTGTCGGGGACAACAACGTTGTGCTCACCTATCGTTCCGTATTTGTTTGTGCCGACAATGGGTCCGGTCACGACCCATACACGGCCGTACTTGCCGGCCCAGCTGCGGACACGGCCTTCAAGATAGTTCCAGTCCTTGCCGTTGAGGGTAGAGTTCTGGGGGCAGATGTTCGTAAGGTAGAAAGTCTCGTCCATAGCGTCAGAGTCCCAGCGGAAGTCGGCGGCCGGAGCCATGTGGCCCCTTGACCATCCGGAATTGGAATAGTCCTCCCTCATAGCCTGGGTCTTCTTGTACTTGGGATCCATGGAGAAACTCCTTTCTCCCCTTTCGAGGGTCCCGGAGGCCTCTTTCGCAGTCAGCTCGTAGGCGACCCAATTGGGAATCTTCGTCGAAGGATTGTAGCAGAGGGCATAACCGGAATGGGTGATTACGACGTCACCGGAGTTAACGGCGGGAAGCTCCAGAAGGCCTTCCGGGCTGTCTTCGGCAAGGGCGGATACGATCTCCTCTACGGGGATATTGAAATTGCAGGACGCCGCAAGAATCACGGCGAAAGCCAGTATTGAAAGTCTTTTCATCTTCACATTCATTTTAGAATTCGCCACAAAGGGCAATCGACATCTTTTCGCGCACTTCGGCGGGCGTAAGGCCGTCGCCGAAGAGGCGCATCATCTTGGTGAGGGCGGCCTCGACAGTAGAGTCGCTGCCGCTGAGGACACCGGCCTGCTGGAGATGGAGGCCGGTCTCGTAGCGGCTCATCGCTACATATCCGCCGGCGCACTGGGTAATGTTTACTATCACGACACCCTTCGCGGAAGCTTCGCGGAGGAGGTCGTTGAGCCACTCTTCCTGGGGAGCGTTTCCGGAACCGAAGGTCCTCAGGACGACTCCCTTGAGGGAAGGGATAGAGAGCATTCCGCGGACCATGTCCTCCGGAATGCCGGGGAAGAGGCTGAGGACTATTACCCTGTTGTCCATGGAGAGATGGAGCTTGAGCTTGTTATCGGGACGGTAAGGAAGGATATACTCCCTGTCATAGAGGATATCGACAGCGGCACGGGCGAGAGGCGGATAGTTGAAGGAAGTGAAGGCGTCGAAGCGGTCGGCGCTCGATTTGGTCGAGCGGTTGCCGCGGAGGAGCTTGTCGTGGAAGAAGATCGACACCTCGGGGACCATAGGATTGCCGTTCCCGTCCTCGGCGGAAGCGATCTCCATCGCCGTAATAAGGTTCTCCTTGCCGTCAGTCCTGATCTTGCCTATCGGAAGCTGGCTGCCGGTAAGGACAACAGGCTTCGAGAGGCCCTCGAGCATGAAGCTCAGGGCGCTAGCCGTGTAGGCCATAGTATCGGTTCCATGAAGTATCACGAAGCCGAAGAAGCGGTCATAGTTCGCGGCAATTATCTCAGCGAGTTTCCTCCAATGGGAGGGATTGATGTCGCTGGAGTCTATCGCAGGCTCGAACTTGACGGTCTCGACATCGATCCTCAAGGCGCGGACCTCCTTCAGGAGAGGAAGCGACTTGTCGAAATCGACGCTCTCGAGAGCCCCCGTCTCGGGGTTCTCCCTCATACCGATTGTGCCACCGGTGTATATGAGAAGTATCTTTTTCATAATTACTGTTTACATAGTCTGTCGGCAATTTTTCCGACCTCGTCATAGGAATAGCCGCGGCCGAGGGCGAAGCGTATCAGCTTCAGCTTCGCATCGGGCTCTTCCTTTATGGAATTGTATTTTACCGTCATGAGTTTCTCGAGGCGGTCGCCGGCGGCCCCGGAGTCTATCTCCGCAAGGGCCGCGTCTATGTCAGACGCGGAGATTCTCTTTGCGGAAAGCATGTAGCGTATCTTTATCGCGCCCCAGCCGTTGAGGGAGGATTTCTCCCTTGCGAACGCCGTCGCATAACGGAGGTCGGAAAGGTATTTTCCCTCACGCAGACGTTCGAGGACTTCCTCCTCGGACGCCGCAGTCCATTCCTCGCCGAGAGCCTTGCGGATCTTTGGCCGGAGGTCCTCGGTACAGTATTCACGGCGCGAACACTGGTTCATAAGGCGGGAAACTAGCTTAGCGATATCCATATCCTAGAAGACAAGGCCTGCACTCAGGTACACGCCGAAATTCTCGAGCTTCGCAGCAAAGGCATTTGCCGGAGAATAATAGTGGCAATTGATTGAAATCGGGCCGACAATCGTATTGTAGGAATACTCGAGCCCGCATCCGAAGAGTCCCCACTCATCGACGAAGTTCTTCGCCTTGGCGCCGCTCTGGGCGTAGTCGGCGATAGCCGTCACATAATGGTTCTTCGCGACATTGAAGCGGAAATCGGTACGCAGCTCGGCGAGCAGGTTGCCCATCGGCTTCACGTAGTTGTAGCCGATGAAGGAAAGCTGGTGGTCGAAGTAGCGGCCCTTGATCGATCCGCCCATATAGTTCATGTAGGACACAGGGATATGCTGGCCGATCACCCATCGGGCATCGAGCGAAGGGATGAAGGCGAAGATATCACCGCCGGGGACAACTACTTTCGCATCGAGAGCTAGCTGGTGGAACTGTTTGAAGGCGGGGTCATTGCCCCAGAAGTCCCATTCGTAGGACAGGCCGGCCGAGAAGCCCCTGGTCGGGAAGTAGCCGTGGTCGAAGGTATCGCCGCGGGCGACGAAGAACGCGCTCACGTAGTCCTTCATGCCGAGTTCGGCGAACGCCGTTCCGGCCGTAGCCAGGTCATAGTCGAAGTCATCCTCTATGTTGCGCACCAGCTGGAGGCTGTTCCTTACGCCGAGGCTCATGTCGACATTGTACCATTTTATGTTCGACAGCGAGAAGTCGGATATCCAATGGAGATAGCTGTAGCTGTACTTGTCGGCCGTGAAGGTGACCCTCGAGAGGTCGGTCCAACCGACTTTCGTCGACAGACCGAAAGTCGGGATCTTCGGACCGTCATGGGTATAGGCCACCTTGAGATAGGGATTGGCCGAGACCTTGAGAGTCATGTCGAGGGCGCTGCCATGGAGCTTACGGGTCCCGAGACCGACGTTTATCATAGCCGTCGCAATCTCCTCGGTGTCGAGCCGGAGGCCGAGACCGAACTGGTGGATCGGGCCTTTCTTGCAGTTTATCGCAAGCTGGAAAGGCTCCTCCTTGCCGAGCAGCTCATATGCGACGACATCGAAGCACTTCGTCCCGTAGAACTGGGGCGCTAGAGTGTCGAGGTCGGCGCTGAGCGTAA
>JAKSJS010000109.1 GCA_024398155.1 Bacteroidales bacterium
GAGGCGCGCCGTTTCCGTCAGCCCGTCCGCAAGGTTGCAGGCGTACAGGTCATTAGAATCGGACAGATAGAGGAAATCGTATCCTCCGCCATCGGTGTACTGCTGGAGCTCCATGACGTATTTGTATGTCTTGATAGCCTGGGCTTCGCTCAGCTGGTCCTTGCAGAAGACGAAAAGTCCCATCCTGTCGAACTTCCCATACAACCCGCTTACGGCCTTGGAGACCTTTGTCTCAAGGATTTCGAGAAGAGGGCGGGCCAGCTCCCAGTAGTATTTCTCCTTCGAGCCGATGTATTTCCCGTTTTTCAGGCCATAGCCGTAACCGGACTCGCGGATAAGTTCAAGGTCATTGGCCGCGTTCTCCGGTTCCGAATAGCCTCCGATATCGAAAAGTAGCTCTTCGGCGGACTCCTTGTTCTGGGCTACGGCCCTCGTGACCTCGATCCCGAGGGTCTTCCCGTCAGGGGTCTGGAGGTCCGGCCGGTCACGGTTCACGAGTCCCTCGTACTCATAGCCGAGGAAGGCCGCGAGAGCAAGGCTTGCATACCTTTCGAAGAAGCATGTTTCTATCTGGCTCATTTGAAATAAGGTTTCCTGGCAACGATGGAAGGCTCTCCGCCACCGGGAAGGAAAGGCCAGCCGTCACTTGTCCATCCCACTTTGTCAAGCATCAGCTTGCGGCCTCCTTTGGGGTCGAGCCACCAATATGAATGATAAAGTATCCAGCTCTCACCCTTGTCGTCGGTGACGATTTCCGAATTATGGCCGGGACCGGCAAAAGCTGCGCTGCCGGTGATGACGACTTCGTGGTTATTCTCCAGCATCGGGCGACCGTCACGGTCCAGATACGGTCCCAGAAGGTTCTCCGAACGCCCGACAACAGTCTGGTAGGTACTTCTCATGCCGGCGCAACAGCTTCCCGTCGAGGCGAAGAGATAATAATATCCGTCTCTTTTGAGGATATATGTCCCCTCATACGCAGTGCCGGCGACCTGGACAGGCAGCGCGTCCTTGGCTATATCAGTTCCGTTCCCGTCAAGTTCGATACAGAAAATGCCATGGAAGCTGCCCCAGAAAAGGTATTTCTTCCCTCCGTCATCGATGAAGAACGGGTCTATCGAGTTCTGCACCCCTATTTCAGTGCTTATGAACAGCTTCCCGAGGTCGGTCCAGACGCCGTCTATCTCCGTCGCGACAGCCCTTCCGATTCCGGCAGCCCATTCCCCGCCCCATGTGGACATTGAATAATAGGTCACGTAGGAATCTCCGTTGCGACTTATGTCGGGAGCCCAGACATTGCCGCCGTCGACGAACGAAGGTCTGTTCCCGCCGTTGAATATATCGGACCAGTATTCCCAATCGACAAGGTTGGTCGACCTTTTGACTGTAACCTTTCCGCGGCTTTCCGTCGAGGAGAGGTAGAAAGCGCCATCGGGGCCTTCCTGGACAGTCGGGTCCGGAGAAGTGGGCTTGTACACGGGATTGGTATAGAAGCCGCAGTCCCGGCCCATCCTTGCGCTGCGCCTGAGCTTGAAATCGGACGGCCGCCAGGTCACGCAGGCCGCAGTATCCGGGAAGAAAGGACCCAGAGGGGAACGGGAAAAGGCATTGAATCTCCGTCCGCCCGCGACATAGGACAGGTAATAGCGTCCGTCATTTTCGAAGGCACACAGGGAGTCGCATACTTCGGGGGCATATTCTGCCATCATGACGGGCCATTCGCTCTTCCCGTCAGGGACATACCAGTCCTTTAGGTTGTCCGACACATACACACATACACCGGCGCTGTCGCAGGGACTGTACATAAGATAAACTCCGTGGTCCCCGACAATGTACCCGGGCTTCGGGCCGGCGGCCCGGCATGCCGAAGCCGCAAGGCTCAGAAACAGTGCGACCAATGCAGACAATAATATTCCCGAGAAATTCTTCATAGCGTAAAGTTAGCATTATTTCCTTTTTGTCAGCGAAATATCTTAACTTTGGCTGACGCTAAATTGAAAAACAGACATGGAAAGATTGAAAGCAGGACTTTTTGCCACCGGACTTGATACATATTGGGGCCAGTTCAACGGACTTCTCGACAACCTTAACGGCTATCGCAGACGCATATGCGAGGGTATCTCCGCAATGGATGCCGACGTCGTGGATGCCGGGATGGTCGATTCTCCGGAAAAGGCGATGGCCGCCGCGTCGGTCTTTGCCGGCGCCGGAGTCGATATCGTATTCCTGTATGTCGCGACATATTGTCTTTCTTCCACTATCCTTCCTATCGCCCAACGGCTCTCATGCCCTGTTGTCGTGCTCAATCTCCAGCCTACTGCGGCCATCGACTACGACAGGCTCAATTCCCTCGGCGACCGCGGCGCGATGACAGGAATGTGGCTGGAGCACTGCCAGGCATGTTCCATCCCGGAAATCGCCAATGTCTTCAACCGTGCCGGACTCAGATATGAGATCGTCACCGGATATCTCGGCGAGGCCGTTGCATGGGAGGAAATCCATGGATGGGTCGCCGCTGCAAAAGCCTATAAGGGAATGAGGGAGAACCGCCTCGGCATCCTCGGCCACTATTACTGCGGCATGCTCGACGTATATACCGACATAACCAGACAGAGCGCCGTTTTCGGCACCCACATGGAAATGCTCGAGATGTGCGAGCTCAAGAAGATACGCGACGGACTCTCCGGGGACGAGATAGAGGGGAAGGTCCGGGAGTTCCACGAGAAGTTCATTGTCAGCCCCGAGTGCGATGCGTCCGAGTTGCGCCGCGCGGCAGCGACTTCCCTCGCCCTCGACAAGATGGTCGCCGCCCATAACCTCGGCTCCCTCGCCTACTATTATGAGGGCGAAGGAGACCTCCAGGACATCTCGACTTCGGTCATCGCCGGCAACACTCTCCTCACCGGAGCCGGCGTTCCCGTAGCCGGAGAATGCGAGGTCAAGAACGCCCAGGCCATGAAGATAATGTCCCTCCTCGGCGCCGGAGGCTCTTTCTCCGAGTTCTACGCAATGGATTTCAATGATGACGTCGTCATGCTCGGTCATGACGGCCCTGCCCACTTCCAGATAGCGGAAGGCCGCGTCTCCCTCGTTCCGCTCCCCGTCTATCACGGCAAGCCCGGCAAGGGACTCTCGATCCAGATGAGCGTCAAGCACGGACCTGTGACGCTTCTGTCGGTATGCGAGACCAGCGAAGGCGTGAAGCTGCTGGCCGCCGAGGGCGAGTCCGTCGAGGGCCCGGTCCTACAGATCGGCAACACCAACAGCCGCTACCGCTTCCCCTGCGGAGCGAAGGCCTTCATCGACAGATGGTCAAAGGCCGGCCCGTCCCACCACTGCGCGATAGGCGTGGGCCATATTGCCGCGACCCTTTCCAAAGTCGCCTTCCTCTTCAACATCCCCATTGAGATAATCGGGTAGGTTCCCGTGAAATTCAAATACCTGTCTATCAGACAATTAAACAAAATCGGCGACAGAAATTCCGTCGCCGATTTTGCGTACATGGCTGATTGACAGCCAATTAGACTTTGCACCTTATATTATTCAGCCTTCTTGCAGCAACAGCAGCAGGGCTTTACGAGGCAGTTCCATACGGGAGCTGCGAGAGCGCCACCCGCGAGAGGAGCGAGGATGAATACCCATACGTCCTTGAGAGCGTCACCACCTACGAAGAGAGCGGGTCCGAAGGAACGGGCGGGGTTGACGGAAGTACCGGTAAGGTTGATGCATACCAGGTGGATGAGGACAAGGCTGAGACCGATGGCAAGACCTGCGAAAGCACCTGCGCCTTTCTCTGAGTCAGTAGTTCCGAGGACTACGAGGACGAAGAGGAAGGTTGCGACAAACTCGACGAGGAGAGCGCCGCATACGCCGCCGGCGTTAGCTACGCCGTTGGTGCCGAGACCTTCGGGAGCACCCATTGCGCCGGGAGCACCGGTAGCCTTTACGATGGCGAAGAGGATGGCTGCACCGAGGATACCGCCGATGAACTGGGCAATCCAGTATCCGAGAGCATCCTTTGCATTCATACGGCCGGCGAGGAGAACGCCGAGGGTGATTGCGGGATTGATGTGGCATCCGGAGATACCGCCGATAGTGTAAGCCATAGCTACTACAGCAAGGCCGAAGGCAGCAGCTGTAGCGAAGACGCCTGCGGGCTCGCCGCAGCCTACGAATACTGCAGTTCCGCATCCGAGGAGGACGAGAACCATAGTTCCGATGAGTTCAGCAAAATACTTTTTCATGTTTGATTAGAGTTTAAAAGAGTGATTATTTTCTTATGTGTATGACGAATTTCTCTTTGTAGTATTCGTCATCAAGCCATTCTGAGACAGGCCAGGCAGTGATTTTATGGGGATCGATCTTGAACTTTCCGCAAAGAGCGGCTATTTCCTCATTGACGTCGCCACCCTTCAGGTAGAGTATGCCTTTCCTGTATTTGCCCCTGACCCAGGGATAGAAGTTGTCAAGGGAGGTTACGGCGCGGGAGACTACCCAGTCGAAGACTTCGGGGAGGTTCTCGGCGCGGTCGCAGACACATTTTACATTCTCAAGACCGAGGCCGTCAGCTACCGCGCCGGCGACGAGGATCTTCTTATGGATGCTGTCACAAAGGGTGAACCGGACACCGGGGCACGCCATCGCGAGGGGGATTCCGGGGAAACCTCCGCCGGTGCCGAGGTCGAGGACCGACTCGCCCTCGAAAAGGCCTTCTCCTTGTCTTTCAAGGTATTCGGCGATAGCAAGGGAATGGAGGATATGGTGGTCATAGATATTCTCGACGTCCTTACGGGAGATCACGTTTATCTTCCCGTTCCACTCGGTCCAGAGAGAGACCGCCCTCTCGAATTCTTTCCTGTCAGGTTTCATCATTGCAAATATAAAAATAAAAACAATCCGTTGTCATATCAGACGGGAATTGTTTTGCCCGCTGACAAAATGTCAGTAGTCCTGTATTGGCACTCACTTTGTTCCAAAGGAAAGCCATCCGCAGGGAGCAGGAACTCCCCGGAAAGCAGGAAAAATCAACAAAAATCCATAAAAATGATCAGACCACTCTCAGACAGAATTCTGGTTGAGCCCAAGGAAGCCGAGACCAAGACCGCTTCCGGACTCTACATCCCCGACACAGCAAAGGAAAAGCCCCAGCAGGGAACCGTAATCGCCGTAGGCCCCGGAAAGAAGGACGAGCCTATGGAAGTTGCAGTAGGTGACATCGTGATCTACGGCAAGTATGCCGGCACCGAAGTCAGCTTCGAAGACAAGAAATACCTTATCATGAAACAGAGCGACGTCCTCGCCGCCCTTTAATCTTTGGAAAACAAGCTATGGCAAAGGATATCAAATTCAATATTGACGCCCGTGACGAGATGAAGAAGGGCGTCGACGCTCTTGCGGATGCAGTAAAGGTAACCCTCGGTCCCAAAGGCCGCAACGTGGTTATCGCAAAATCTTTCGGTGCCCCCCACATCACCAAGGACGGCGTTACCGTCGCCAAGGAGATCGAACTTGAGGACAAGTTCGCCGACATGGGTGCCAAGATGGTAAAAGAAGTAGCCTCAAAGACCAACGACCAGGCCGGTGACGGTACGACTACCGCTACCGTCCTCGCCCAGGCCATCATCAACGTAGGCCTCAAGAACGTCACTGCGGGTGCCAACCCCATGGACCTCAAACGCGGCATCGACAAGGCTGTCGCCGAGGTCGTGAAGAGCCTCCAGGCCCAGAGCCGCGAGGTCGGTGACGACTACTCGAAGATCGAGCAGGTCGGAACGATTTCCGCAAACAATGACAACTACATCGGCAAGCTCATCGCCGACGCCATGTCCAAGGTCAAGAAGGACGGCGTCATTACAGTCGAAGAGGCCAAAGGTACCGAGACCGAGGTCAAGGTCGTAGAAGGAATGCAGTTCGACAGAGGTTACATCTCCCCCTACTTCATGACCAACGGCGACAAGATGGAGGCCGTTCTCGATGAGCCCTCTATCCTCATCACTGACAAGAAGGTCGCTTCGATGAAGGACCTTCTCCCTATCCTCGAGCCCGTCGCCCGCGAGAGCCGCTCCCTCCTCATAATCGCCGAGGATGTTGAAGGCGAGGCTCTCACGACCCTCGTGGTCAACAAGCTCCGCGGCACCCTCAAGGTCGCTGCCGTAAAGGCTCCCGGCTACGGTGACAGAAGGAAGGAGATGCTCCAGGACATCGCCACCCTCACCGGAGGCGTAGTCGTTTCCGAGGAGAGAGGCTTCACCCTCGAGAACTGCACTCCCGACATGCTCGGCAAGGCTGAGAAGATCGTCATAACCAAGGACAACACAACTGTCGTCAACGGATGCGGAGACCCCGAGGCCATCGCCGAGAGAGTCGCCACTATCCGCAAGCAGATCGAGACCACTACCTCC
>JAKSJS010000011.1 GCA_024398155.1 Bacteroidales bacterium
CCGAGCTCGCCAGTGTCGTCGAGGCCGGCGGTGTCTACAAGCAGACAGGGGCCGAGGCCTATTATCTCAATGGCCTTGGCGACGTGGTCTGTCGTAGTCCCGGCGGTATCGGAGACTATCGATATCTCCTGGCCGGCAAGGGCGTTCATCAGCGACGACTTGCCGCTGTTGCGCTCTCCGACGAGGGCGATGTGGAGTCTTTCCGAATTCGGCGTCTCTTTCATGTCTCTCTATCTAGAATCTGAGGGCCCTGGCTCCGGTCTCGAGCTTTGCGAGGTCTTCAAGCAGGGCCTTCTTCAATGCGGGGTTATCAATCTTCTCTACATCCTTTCTTATGAGTTCCTCTCCGAGGGCTCTGGTCTTGGGGGACGCATAGTCGAGAAGGTATTCCTTGAGGGTCAATATCGCGTTGGGCGTACAGCAGTCCTGGATCTTGCCGGACTTGCATATCTTCATGAAGCGCTCTCCGGTGCGGCCGGCGCGGTAGCAGGCGGTGCAGAAACTCGGGATGTAGCCAAGCTCCATGAGCCATGCGACGACCTCGTCGAGCGTCCTGTGGTCGGCAACGTCGAACTGGGAGGTGTCCTCCTCCTCGTTCTCAGGCTCGGCATAGCCTCCGACACTCGTCCTGGAGGCTCCGCTTATCTGGGAGATGCCGAGGTCGAGCACTCTCTCGCGGACTTTCTTGGACTCGCGGGTCGAGATTATCATTCCTGTATAGGGGACGGCGCAGCGTATGACGGCAACGATATGGAGAAACTTCTCGTCGGGGACGGCATCGGAGAAGTCGTCGGCGTCGATGTCGTCGGCGGGACGTATCCTGGGGACGCTTATCGTATGGGGCCCGACTCCGAGGGCGGCTTCCATGTGCTCGGCATGCATCATGAGGCCGACGAAGTCATATCTGTAGCCGGTCAGGCCGAAGAGCACGCCGATTCCCATGTCGTCGATTCCGCCGGCACGGGCGCGGTCCATGGCTTCTGTGTGGTAGGCATAGTCGCTCTTGGGACCTGTCGGGTGGAGGGCTTCGTAATTCTTCTTGTTGTAGGGCTCCTGGAAGAGGATGTAGGTGCCGATTCCGGCATCCTTGAGCTTGCGGTAGTTCTCGACTGTCGTCGCGGCGATATTCACGTTGACACGGCGGATGTCACCGTTCTTGTGGTGGATCGAATAAATCGTCTTTATCGACTCGAGGACGTATTCGATGGGGCTTTCGACAGGGTGCTCCCCAGTTTCGAGGGCGAGTCTCTTGTGGCCCATGTCCTGGAGGGCGATGACTTCCCTCCGGATCTCCTCCTGGGAGAGTTTCTTGCGGGGGATGTGCTTGTTCTTGGCGTGGTAGGGACAGTAGACGCAGCCGTTGACGCAGTAGTTGGAGAGGTAGAGCGGGGCGAACATCACTATCCTGTTTCCGTAGAAACGCTGTTTGATTTCTTCGGCGAGACGGAATATCTTCTCCACGAGGTCGGGCAGTTCGCAGTCGAGGAGGACGGCGGCTTCGCGATGGTCGAGGCCCTTGCAGAGGGCCGCTTTCGCTATTATGCTTTCAATAAGCGGACGGTTGGCCTTGTTCGCTTCGGCGTAGGCCAGGGTCTCGAGAATCTCACCGTCGTCGATGAATTCTTCCGCTTTTGGTGATTTTACGTTGTACATCAGTTACTTGCTTTACTTCTTTTACAGTCGCCACGGCTTACGGCAACGCGGTAGCCTATGGCGGCAAGTTCTTTTTTCAGTTCTTCAAGGCCTTCGGCGGCTTCGGCGCCGGAGGCGGCTTTGCCCTCGTAGAGGGCGTAATCCCCGCGCCGCGCCGCCGGAGTAAGGTTCGGCATCACGACGTTCGCCCCGGCCAGGATACCCTTCCTGCGCCCTTCGGGCTCAAGGGTCGCAAGGGAGGTCGTGGCGGGGATGAGGGCTTCGGGATCCATCAGCCTCAGTATCGAGATCAGCTTGAGTGTAAGCGCGACGCTCCCGTCGGGGAAGTCCGCAAAGGGAGTGGAGCTGTGGTGGATGAAGGGGCCTATCCCTATCATCTCGGGGCGCAGTTCCTGGAGATAGAGAAGGTCTTCAACGACATTGTCGAGCGTCTGGTAGGGGCTTCCGACCATGAACCCGGCTCCGGTCTGGTAGCCGAGGGATTTAAGGCTTTCAAGGCATCCGAGGCGCCTTTCGCGGGACATTCCGGAAGGATGGAGACGCGAGTAGTGGCCGGAATTGAAAGTCTCGTGGCGGAGGAGGTAGCGTTCGGCTCCGGCTTCCTTCAGCCTCAGGTAGGATTCGGGCGATTTCTCAGCGAGGGAGAGGGTTATTGCACAGTCGGGGAACTCTTTGTGGATTGCGGCTACGGTATTTTCTGTCCATTCGTCGTCCTGGCGGGGGTCTTCGCCTCCCTGGAGGACGAAAGTGCGGAAGCCGAGGGTGTAGCCTTTCCTGCAGCATCCGAGTATCTCGTCTTTGGAAAGGCGGTAACGCTCGAGGGAGGGATTGGCTGCCCTTATTCCGCAGTAGAAGCAGTTGTTACGGCAGAAATTGCTGATTTCGATAAGACCGCGGACGAAGATTTCGTGTCCGTAGACACCGTCGGCGGCCTTCCGGGCTTCTTTTGAGAGACGGTCGCAGAAATCCCGGTCATCATTTTCCAGTAATGACCTGTATTCCTGCGCAGAAAGCTTGTGGAAATCTCTCAGACGCTCTATGATTTGATAGCCCGGATTCATAGAATGCGCTTAATTCTTGCTTCCGGGCGCAAAGATACTACATTCTTTCAGAATGGGGAAATAAAAAGCTATTGCCGGAGTCGTTTTTAATCGTTATCTTGGATGTACTCTGCGGCAAGCTTGACGTAGTCCTCCACGCCGGGGTCGACTATCCTTGCAAGGGCTTCGGGAGTTACGTTCTTTATGAACTTCGCGGGGACACCTCCCCACATCTCACCGGGGCCTATCACTGTCTTCCCGAGGACAAGCGCATGGGCGGCGACTATCGAGCCGTCACCTATGACGGCGCCGTCCAGGACGGTCGCCCCCATGCCTATGAGGCATCGGTTGCCGACGGTTGCCCCGTGAAGCGTAACATTATGGCCTATAATGACATCGCTGCCGACCTTGACGGCTCCGCCTTCGCCGCAGGAGACATGCACTACGGTGCAGTCCTGGACGCTTACGCGGTCGCCTATCTCGATGGTGTTCTCGTCACCGCGGAGCGAGGCGCCATACCATATCGAACATTCCTTTCCTATCTTTACGTCGCCCACTACTGCGGCTGTCTCGGCGACGAAAGTCCCTTCTCCTATTTCGGGGGAGATCCCGTTGTATTTCCTGATTATCATAATGCTGAATGTGAATCAAAGAAGTCGAGTATTGCGGAGTGGACGTCGAATGCGTCCTCGTTCCATGAGTGAGTGCCTTTGGCGACGTCATAGAGCAGGACTTCCTCCTTTCCTCCGGTGTATCTGTGAAGGGTTACGGATTTCCCGCTCTCTTCGTATGAGGGGATTTCCGTTGTCTCGCATTCTGTGCAGCCGTTCATCCTGACCATGTCGCCTACAGCTTCATCCACGGAGACGAAGGGGCCCCATCCGAGGCGGTTCTCATAGTCTCCTTCCCAAGGTGAAGTCGTATCCTCCCTTCCGTGCACCTCGAAGAAGGGAACCGTCCCGCGGGTCTCCAGACTGTCCTTGGCCCATTTCATCTCAAGGCCGGCGACAGAGGCTATGGCCGCATAGTCGCCGGGCACGCGGCGGGCGGCGATGTAGCACATCTCGCCGCCGTTGGACATGCCGCTCAGGAATATCTGGGAGCGCTTGATCCCGTTCTTGAAGCAGATGCTGCGGCCCAGATGGCGCAGGAACCTGATGTCGTCCACTTTCATCCCGCCCTGGAAGCAGTAGCCCACGTTCCATCCGACGTGGTCCTCCACGAACTCGGGAGAAGCCTGGGGGAAGCATATTGCATATCCTCTCTCAAGGCACTTCTTCTCGAAGCCTCGGTAGCATTTCCTTGCCGACCCGTTATGGCCGTGGAGGCAGATTATGAGACCTTTCGCCCCATCTTCGGGGACGCTGAGGTAGTACTCCCTGACGAGGCCCTGGTCCTTGATGGTCGCGTACCTTTCGTCCTGCTCTCCGGCAGGAACCGTGCCGTTTGTCTTGTCTGTGCAGGCCGTTATGGCCAGAATGGCTGCAAGAGCCATGATTTTCGTTGCTTTCATAAATATTTGTTCTAGTTCTTTTTCCTGTAATCTTTCGGATTGACGCCGAAGTGTTTCTTGAATGCCTTCGAGAAGTACGAGTACGAGGCGAAACCGCACATGTCGGAGATGTCGGTAAGACTGGTCTCGCCCTCATCGATCATCCTGGCCGCCACCTTGAAGCGGTAGCTCCTTATGAACTCGTTGGGCGACATGCCGGTAAGCCCCTTGATCTTGACGAAAAGGGCGGTGCGGCTGAAGCCCATCGCGACAGTAAGGTCTTCGATGTTGAGTTCCGAGTTGGAAAGCTCCCTTTCCATGAGCCCGGTGAGGGTCTCGAGGAATTTCTTGTCCTTGGAGTTGATGCTCAGGCCGCTCAGGTCCTCTTCCGGCTCGGGGGAGTGGAAGTAGTCATGGATGACGTCCCTTGTGTGGAGCAGATTCCTTATCGTAAGCATGAGCTCGTCTATGCGGAACGGTTTTCCTATATAGGCGTCGGCTCCGTTCTCAAGGCCTTCTATCTTCTGGTCGATGGCGGTCCTGGCCGTAAGGAGCACGACGGGGATGTGGCAGAGCCTTTCGTCTTCCTTTATCCTGGAACACAGCTCATTGCCGTCCATCTCGGGCATCATCACGTCGCTGAGTACAATCGAAGGATTCTTCTTCTGGATCTGTTCCCAGGCCAGCTTTCCGTTTTCCAGGGCGATGACATTGTATTCGGGAGAGACGAGATTCACGAGGAATTCGCGAAGGTCCGGATTGTCTTCCGCAATGAGTATGGCAGGGGCATCCTCCGGCGCTTTGCCCGTGGCAGGAACATAGTTCGAAGGTATGATGGCGGTCTCGCCAAGCGGCCTTTCGGATGTCGACGTCTTTTCCTCCTCGGAATAGACGTCCTCCAAGGGTATTATGAACGAGAACTCCATTCCTCCCTCGTCGCGAAGCCGGGCCGTAATCCTGCCCTTGTGGCGCTCTACAATGTTCTTCGTGTAGTTGAGGCCTATTCCGTTGCCGTTATAGCCGGCAAGTTTGCCCTCGAGCTTGGGATATCTCACGAACAGCTGGTCAAGGTTCTCGGGGTTCATCCCTTCGCCGGAGTCAATGACGGACACTTCGACGAACCTTCCCTCGACATTACCGTATTTCGCGGATGCCTGTGCCGTATCTATCTCGGATGTGCGTATTTCGATGCGGCCCTTCTCCGGGGTGTGCTTGACTGCATTCGAAAGAAGGTTGTTCATTATCTTCTCGATCTTGTCCGTGTCCGCGAACATGTGGACTGCGGCGGCATGCGGGTTGAAAACCAGTCTTATGCCTTTCTTGTCGCACCAGGGACCGAAAGAATCGTTCTGCTCTTTCAGGAGGCTGATAAGATCCTGATACTGCACGCTGAGTTTAAGGACGCCGTTCTCCATCCTTGCAAAGTCCATGAGCTGGCTCATCAGCTTCGTCATCCTGGAGGAATTGCGGTTGATGACTTCCACGAGGTGGCGCTCCTCCCCGCTTATGTTCCCGCTCGCGAGCAGCTGCTGGGCGGGCGCGGCAATCAGTGAGAGGGGAGTGCGGAGCTCATGCGAGATGTTGGAGAAGAAAAGAGTCTTCATCCTCGAGACTTCGAGCTCGCGCTCCTTCTCATTATGCTCGAGCTCGGCCCTCTTCCTGTTGAGACGGAGCTTGATCCAGGTGTCGAGGAGGAACCATACAAGGCCCAGGAAAAGGAGAGTGTAGGCGATCACGGCCGGAATACTGAGCCATGGCGCGCGCTTGACGGTTATTGAGAGTTCGGCAGGTTCTTCGCATTCTATTCCACGGTAGTTGACAGACCACACCTTGAAGACATATCTTCCCGGCGGAAGGTTGGAATAGGTGGCCCTCCTGTGGGTCCCGACATAGTTTCTTTCCTTCTCGAACCCTTCGAGTATATAGTTGTACGTCAGGCTGTTGGACGAGAAATAGTCTATGCCGGCATAGTCTATTGTGATTGTCCTCTGGTTGTGTTTCAGCATTATCGCCCCGGTCCTTGCTATACAATCCTCCAGCACTCCCGTGCCGTCGTCCGGGGTCACGCTCTGGTTGAATATCTTGAGGTCCTCGATATTGATTCTCGGCGAATATCTGCTCTGGGGAATCTCGGAGGGGGAGAAATATGTTATTCCGTGGTTGCCGCCGAAGAATATTGTCCCGTCGCTCGATATGCCTCCCGACTTCTCATGGTACTGTTCGCCCGGGAATACGTCCCTCAGGTTATAGTTGAACACGAAGTATCCTTTCCCGTTCTCCACGAGGTGGATGATGCCGCTGTGGGTAGATGCCCAGATGTCTCCCTGGAGGTCTTCGACTATGGCCAGTACGTTGTTGCTGGGAAGGCCGTCCTCCTTTGTGAGGACAAGCGTGGACCCGTCATTCCTGAGACAGGCCAGACCGTTGTTGTAGGTGCCGAGCCACAGGTTGCCTTCTCTGTCTGCAAGCATCGTGATGGCTGTTTTTGAGTGGCTCGCGATCTCCTCTGGGACGGGGAAGTCGGAAATGTTCCCATCCCTGTCCATCCTGCAGAGGCCGATGCTGTATTTCGAGATTATCGTACTGCCGTCATCCATCCATATCATTTCCGGAATTCCCTCGCGCAGTATTTCGACAGCCTCGAAACTGTCCGCGGGAAATTTGTACAATCCCCACCAGGACCCTGCCCATACGTTCCCTGACTGGTCTTCCTTGAGGACACGTACGTTGGGGAGATGGATGGTTTCTACGACAGAGAGCCCGCTCCCTGACTGGCGGGCGACAACCAGTTGGGTGTCGAACGCCGCCCATATCAGCCCGTTCCTGTCAACCATTATCGTCTCCAGGAACTCATTGTCCCCACCCAGGAGGGTCTTGGAGTCGAACTCAGTCAGGCTGCCGTCACTGGCATACCTGAAAATGCCGTCATATCTTGTGGAAATCCACATTTCGCCGTCAAGGCCCGGAATCGTGCGTGTCACGAACTTGTCGCGCAGGGCCTTGTTGAGTACATCGTCCTGACAGAAATAGTCGGACTGCTTGTTGGCTACGAAGAATCCCTTGTCATAGGTCCCAATCCATATATTCCCGCGGTCATCCCTGCTGCAGCACTGTATCTGTGAGGAACCGGGCTGATTGTATCGTGACGGATTGTCGTGCGTTATCCTTCCGCCCACCATATCGTAGCAGAATACGCCTCTTGTGGCTGTTCCTATGAGGAGGGTGAGAGGATCGCATTCACAAATGAAGTTGATGTCGGAGCGTCCGATGGCCCTGTTCAGCGCTTTCAGCTCTGCGATGTCCGCAAAGCTTCTCGAAGACGGGTCGAAGATCACGACGCCGTCATTGGTCCCGAGCCACCATCTCTTGTCGGCGGCCTCATACTTCGATAGGACGTGGCGCTTTTCCGGCAGCTGGAACTTCTCCCACAGGTCCCGGCCCTTGAGGACTGCGAGTCCCTCCTCCTCATTCGTTCCGGCCCATATTCTTCCAGCCTCGTCCTCCCACATTGTGTTCACGGATCCTATACCTTGAAGTCTGGTGTATGAGTTTTTCTTCTTTTCATAGACAACAGGGGAGGAATGGGTGGAAAGCCACATCCTGTCCTTGCTGTCCGCGAGTATGTCATATATGGAGAATGAGCCTGTCGGGCCCAGACGCGTGAAGGTGTTGTCACGTTCCTCATACCGGCACAGGCCCATGCGTATACCGACATAGAGCGCGCTCTCCCTTTCGTCATACAGGATGGAGAATACGAAGTCATCAATCAGGCTTGTCGAGTCGTTCGCGTCAGCGGCGAAATGCTCGTATTCGTCCCCGTTATATCTGTTGAGGCCGCCGAGCGAGGCAATCCACATGTTCCCGTACCTGTCCTGGGCGAAATCGGTGATGTCCTGGAGGCTTACATGGTCGGACATCCTTGAGTCATGAGTCGATTTCGGGAAAGCTGCGGCAGGGATGGACAGGACGGCTATAATTGTAATCGCGTATTTGAGTTTTGTCTTGAGGCTCATGTCTGAGTGGTCAAATTTTCTGTACGAAGTTACAATTTTTTCTGAATCTCCGGTAGAAAATCCTCGAATATTCGATTGAAATGTTCAAAAATGAAAAAATATAGTCAAAAATTGCAATTATGTACCGAGCCGGTTTTGCTAAATTTGTAACCAATAAGATGCGCATGCATCTGGACCCGCCACGATAAATCAAACAATAACACCGAAATATGAAACTCAAAACACTCTCAGCTCAGATTTTTCTGATGATCGCTCTCGCGATTCCTTCGTTCGCTGCCAGGACAGCCCCCGAGAAGGTCGCGGCAGTAGACCTCAAGGCCGAGCGCCAGGTAAACCCGATTGGAATAGACTATGTCCCCCAGCTTTCCTGGAGGATTGAATCCGACCGCAACAACTGTCTCCAGAAAGCCTACCGCGTAATCGTCTCAACGACGATCGCAGCTCTTGATAATGAAACAGGCGACATCTGGGACAGCGGCAAGGTCGTTTCCGATGCTTCCTGCGGCATCCTTCCCGAGATGTCTCTCGTAAGCCGCCAGGAATACTTCTGGAAGGTGAAGGTCTGGAGTGAAAGCGGAGTCGAGTCCGAATGGTCCGAACCCGCTTCCTTCGAGGCAGCCCTCGTCAATCAGGAGGACTGGTATGGCGGTTGGATCGGATATGTTCCCGGCATGCCCGGCCGAGTCCTTTATTTCAAAGCCTCTGCGAATGTTGTCAAACCCGTTCTCAAGGCCCGCGCATACGTCGCCGGCCTCGGCTATTCCGATGTCCTCGTCAACAGGAAGAAGGTCGGCGACCACGTCCTTGACCCTTCCCAGTGCACGTACACCAAGAGAGTCTACTATGTGACCCATGACATCGCCCCTTACCTCCAGGAAGGCGGCAATACGATCGTTATCCCCGTAGCTCCCGGATGGCTTGGAACCCCGAGGCTCCGCGCCCAGGTCGAGATATTCTACACTGACGGCACTTATGACGTCATCACCACCGACAGTTTCCGCAACGTGAAGACCGGCCCGACTGTCTATTCGACTGTCTTCGACGGTGAGAAATACGATGCGAGGGAGGACGATCCCGAACTCTGGGAGCCCTTCCGTCCCGGCGGACTCATGAACAAGAAATGGGCATGGGCCCACAATACCGACGACCCTGTCGGCCGCATGATGTGCGAGAGGGTCGAGCCCATCAAGATCGTCGACGTCCTCGCCCCGAAGCTCATAGCCGAGCCCGCTCCGGGCGTCTATGTCTTCGATGCCGGCCGTAACCTCGCCGGCTGGGTAGCCTTCAAGGCCCATGGCGCCGAAGGTGACGAATTGACTATAAAGTTCGCCGAGAACTGCTATGAGAACGGTTTCATCAACCAGGAGAATCTCCGCAATGCAAAGGTGACTGACACCTATGTATTCAAGGGTGATCCCGAAGAGTCCTGGGAGCCTTCCTTCACATACCATGGTTTCCGCTATTTCCAGGTAGAAGGCCTTTCCTACAGGCCTGCAGAGGAGGATTTCGCCGTCAAGGTAGTCCGCACTTCCGTCGAGAAGGTCGGTACCTTCGAATCCTCCAGCAAGCTCCTCAACGACATCTACACGATGATCTCCAACACCGAGTCCAACAACCTTCACAGCGTTCCTACGGACTGCCCCCAGAGGGACGAGAGGATGGGCTGGCTCAACGATATGACCGTCCGCATCGAAACCGCGATGTACGGATATGACCTTTCCCGCTTCTACTCGAAGTTCATCCAGGATGTGACCGACACCCAGGACAGCCGCGGAACAATTACCTGCGTCGCTCCTTTCCGTTTCGGCATGCGTCCCGCCGACCCCGTTTCCGCCAGCTACCTGATCATGGCCCAGAAATGCTATGAGTTCTATGGCGACGTCTCGATAATCCGTGACAACTTCGACGGCATGAAGGGCTGGGTCGACTATCTCCGCTCCCGCACTGACGCCGACGGATGCGTCGACTACAGCTACTACGGAGACTGGTGCGAGCCCGCCGAGTTCGGCGTCGAATATGGCTCCGCCCTCTCTGGCGTAACGCCCGGTACGATGATGTCCACCGGATATCTCTATTACTGCGAGAAGATACTCGGCGACATGGCAGCCGTAATCGGAAAGGCTGACATCGCTGCCGAATACCATCGTCTTGCCGAAGAGACCGCAAAGGCCTACAACAAGCGCTGGTTCAACCCCGAGACCGGCGGATATGCAGCCAACAACCAGGCCGCCAACTGCTTCGCACTCTGGCTCGGTCTTGTCGAGCCCGGAAATGTCCGGGGCGTTGTCGACAATCTCGTGGCCGAGGTCGTTAATCATGACTACCATCTTACTACCGGTAACCTCTGTACCAAATACCTCCTTGAAGCACTGACCGAGAACGGCCATGTCGAGGAGGCCTACAGGATAGCCTCCCAGGAGACCTATCCTTCATGGGGCTACATGCTCGCCAACGGCGCCACCGCCCTCTGGGAGCGCTGGGAGAACCTTACCGGTGACGAGATGAACTCCCACGACCACCCTATGATGGGATCCGCCGGATCCTGGTTCATCAAGTACCTCGTCGGAATCCGTCCCGACTTCGACAAGCCCGGCTTCAGCCACTTCACGATCAAACCCTACGTTCCCAAGGACCTTTCCTTCGTGAACGGTTCCATCAAGACTGTCAAGGGCAACGTCGTCTGCAACTGGTCCAAGAAGGGCAAGACCCTTACCCTCAATGTCGAGATTCCCGCCGGTGCCGCCGCGACTGTCGAGATTCCCTCGAAGAAGGGCTATACCTGCAAGGAACTCGGAAGCGGAAAATACACCTTCACCAGCAAGATATAAATCCCATATATGTTAAAGAGATTCTTTGAAATATGCGCTCTTGCCTGCCTGATCGTCGTCCCGACGTCAGGTTGTGGCAGCGTGAAGCCGGCTGTCGACGACGCTCACCAGAGCTACGACATAGTCGGTATCGACCATTTCGGGCGTTCTTTCGGAACGATCGACGGCTACAAGTCCGACAGGACAGTCGGCCTTTTCTTCTGGCCCTGGATAGGTCAGCCCTACGCCACCGGCATATATGACGCGACAAAGATTGCCGCCCTTCCCGACGGCCTCAATATCCTGACGAACCTCGAGTATGACTGTCCCGAGATCAGTCCCAACGGCCAGGCCCACTTCTGGGGCGAACCTCTCTGGGGCTACTACAACTCCAACGACGAGTGGGTGGTAAGGAAGCAGCTGATGATGCTGACCCTCGCGGGTGTCGACTTCATCTACTGGGACCATACCAATGCCGTCATCTATACGGACGTTGTCCTCCAGGTCTGCAAGGTCATAAAGGATATGATCGATGCCGGATGGAATCCCCCGAGAATGGTAAGCTACACCCATTCCCGTTCGACAGATACCGCCACTAGGCTCTACAACGAGGTCTATTCCCACAAGGAGTACTCCGACACCTGGTATTACCTCGACGGAAAGCCCCTCATAATAGCCTATACCAATCCCGAGGACGACAAGGCCGAGGCCCTCTCCCGCGGTGATGTGAACTACGAGCCCGGCCAGCTCTCCCAGGAGATACTTGATTTCTTCACCTTCTTCAAGCCCAACTGGCCCTTCGACCCGACTTATGAGGACGGCTTTACGTGGATCGAGTGGTATTTCCCCCAGCCCTATCACAAGAAATCCCAGATGGTGAACGTTACCGTTGCAAGCCATCCCGCCGTACCCATGTCCTTCTCCATGACCCGTCCGGGCTGGATCAACTGGGGTCGCGGATGGAATCCCGACACCAAGGAGAACGTCTCCGAGGATGTCGACAGGGGTACCTTCTTCCAGAGGGAATGGGACGAGGCCATAAAGATGGATCCTCCCATTATATCCGTCGGCGGATGGAACGAGTGGATAGCCTACAAGCAGCCCTTCGCCGGGGAGTATATGCTTTGCGATGCCGCCTCGAAGGAGTTCTCCCGCGACATCGAGCCCATGAACGGTGGTTATGAGGATGCCTTCTATCTCCAGCTCATATCCAACCTCCGCCGCTACAAGGGCATCTCTTCCTCCAAGCCGAGGGCCAATGCCCCCCGCACGATAGACATCGAAGGAAATCCCGCCCAGTGGGACAAGGTCGGTTATGTCCAGATCCATCCCGACGCCGTCCAGATGGCGCGTAATGCCTATGGCGCCTCCAAGGCCGTGACCTATACCCAGCCCGCTCCCGAGAATGCCCTCTCCGAGGTCCGCGTCTCGTATGATTCCGAGAACGTCTATTTCCTTGTCAAGGCAAAAGGGGAGTGGAACGAACCGGACGGCTCCGAATGGCTCAATATCTATCTCGGTACAGGCGAGCCTTCCGAAAAGGGATGGAACGGATATGAGTACATTATCGGATCCTCCTTCGACGATGGCGCAGTCTCCGTCGAGGCCCTCGACGCGGACTACTCGAAGACCCCCGTCGGTGAGGCCCGGTTCGTAAGAGAGGCCGCCAGCCTCCAGATAGCCCTGCCGAGGGACCTCGTCGGTCTCGACGGCGCCAAGGGCTTCTACTTCAAGGCCGCTGCCGGGGTCGAGGAGCCTTCCAACATCATGAACACCTACAAGACCGGCAGCGCGATGCCCATGGGCCGCTTAAGCTACCAGTTCTTCTTCAAAAGATAGTCTTCTATGAAAGTTCTCAAAGAAATATTCGTATTTGCCGTATTGGCGGGATTTGCCTTTCCGTCCCTCGTCGGATGTATGGATCCCCAATATATAGATCCGAAGGACATTCCCGTGAAGCCCCAGGAACCCGAGAATCCCAAGAAACCCGATGAGCCCGAAGAACCGGAGGATCCCGCGGATGACCGCTTCTACAGCTACGACCTAGTCGGAATTGACCAGTTCGGCCGCTCCTTCGGTACAATAGACAGCTACAAGAAGGACCGCACCGTAGGAATCTTCTACTGGCCCTGGATAGGCCAGCCCTATGCCGACGGTGTATATGACGCCACGAAGCTCCGTGCCCAGTACGGGAATGACTTTGTCTTCAAGGAGAACCATCCCGGCGTCAGCCCCGACGGCCAGGCCCATTTCTGGGGAGAGCCTCTCTGGGGTTACTACAACTCCGAGGACGAGTGGGTCATAAGGAAGCAGATGATGATGCTCACCCTCGCGGGAGTCGACTTCATCTATTTCGACCACACCAATGGAATCGTCTATACCGAGGTCGTGCTCAAGGTCGCCCAGGTTATCCAGGACATGATAGATGCCGGCTGGAATCCTCCAAGAATGACCCATTACACCCATTCCCTCTCCATCCAGACGGTGGACTGGCTCTACCGCGACATCTATCAGGCCCACAAGGAATTCAAGGACACCTGGTACATGCACGACGGCAAGCCTCTCCTCATTGCCTACACGGATCCTGCAGACGACAAGGCCGAGGCGATCTCCCGAGGCGACACCGGCTACAACCCCAGCGCGATGCCTGCCGCCCAGAGAGGTTTCTTCTCCTTCTTCAAGCCCAACTGGCCTTTCGACCCGACCTACGATGACGGTTTCACCTGGGTCGAGTGGAAATTCCCCCAGCCTTACCATCGTACTTCCCAAATGATGAATGTCACTGTGGCAAGCCACCCCGCCTGCCCGATGTCCTTCTCGATAACCCGTCCCGGTTGGATCAACTGGGGCCGCGGCTGGAATCCCTACACAAAGCAGAACATCTCCGAGGATGTAGACAGGGGAACCTTCTTCCAGCTCGAGTGGGACGAGGCCGTCAAGGCCGATCCCCCTATCGTATCGGTCGGCGGATGGAACGAGTGGATAGCCTACAAACAGATCTACGATGGAGAGTACATGCTCTGCGACTCCGCCTCCAAGGAGTACTCCCGCGACATAGAGCCTATGAGAGGGGGCTATGAGGACGCCTTCTATCTCCAGCTCATCTCCAATATCCGCCGTTACAAAGGAGTGACGGGAACGGACGTCAGACGCCAGGCTCCCAAGCCCATCGACCTCAAAGGCTCGGTCACCCAGTGGAACGATGTCACCTACGCCCAGAAACATCCCGATTCGAAACAGATTGCCCGTTCCGCCTATAGCATTTCCAAGACGCTGAGGTACAGTCAGGCAGCTCCCAAGAACGCTTTGAACGAGGTGAAAGTGTCCTATGACGCGGACAACGTCTATTTCCTCATCAAGTCCAAACTTGCCTGGAGCGATCCCAAGTCCACCGACTCGGACTGGGTCAATCTATATATAGGTACGGGAGAACCCTCCGAAAAGGGATGGAACGGTTACGAATACCTGGTCGGCTCGAGTTTCTCCGGCGGTCAGGTCTCCGTCGAGACGCTCTCCTCCAGCTTCTCCAAGTCGGAAGTCGGTAAGGTCAGCTACGCCAAGATAGCCAACAATCTCCAGATCTCAATCCCGAGGAGCATGATAGGCCTCTCCGATGCTGATGGTTTCTACTTCAAGGTCACTGCCGGAGTGGAGAATCCCTCCGATATCCTTAACACCTATACAACAGGCTCCGCAATGCCGATGGGACGCCTCAGCTACCAGTATTATTTCGAGAAATAAATAATAATTACCCACTATCTTTTTAATAACAACTAATTGAAATGTCTATGAAAGCAAGACTTTTTCTGACAAGTTGCCTGGTCGGGCTGTTCTGTAGCCTGACTGCCTTTGCCCAGAGCGCTACCACAGCGGTCACGGGTACGGTAGTCGACGCGCAGAACTATCCTCTCCCGGGTGTCGTCGTCCAGGTCCAGGGCACCAATGACGGTGTCATGACCGACTACGACGGAAATTATTCCATATCAGTAAAAGGCAAGGATGCCGTACTGGTATATTCGATGATCGGCTATGACACGGCTGAAATCGCCGTCAATGGCCAGAAAACGATCAACGTAACCCTCCAGGAGGCCTTCGAGGCTCTCGAGGAGACCGTTGTCGTTGCTTACGGTCACCAGAAGAAGGAGAGCGTCGTCGCCGCCATCACGAGCATCAGCTCCGAGGGCCTCGTCCAGACCCCTGCCTCCAACCTCGGTATCGCCCTTGCCGGCCGTCTCCCCGGTCTTACCGTTCTCCAGCGTTCCGGTGTCCCGGGAGGTGAGAACATGGATTTCTACATCCGTGGTAGAAGTACCGTCAACGGCCAGGCTCCTCTCTTCCTCGTCGATGGTGTTGAGCGCGACTTCACCGCTCTTGACCCTCATGAGGTCGAGACCATCACCGTCCTCAAGGATGCTTCCGCAACGGCTGTCTATGGTGTGCGTGGTGCTAACGGCGTCATCCTCATCACTACCCGCCGCGGTGAGTCCGGAAAGCCCGTCATCGACGCTACAATCGAGCAGACCTGGCAGGATGCCACCCGTCTCCCCGATTTCTGCAGCGCGTATGACTATGCTCTCCTCACCAACCAGGTAGAGGTCCAGAACGGCCGTATTCCCATCTATGGGGAGGAAGCCCTCGAGCACTACCGTACAGGTGACTTCCAGGCCCTCTATCCTACCCGTGACATGGTAGGCGAGTTCATCCGCAAGGGCGCCCCGATGCAGAGGGTCAACCTCAACATCAGCGGCGGTACCAAGAGGATGAGATACTTCACGACCGTAGGTTACCTCCACCAGCAGGGTATCTTCAACACCGAGAGGTTCGACGAATATGACTACGATCCCGCCTCCAAGGCCAATCGTGTCAACTTCCGCTCCAACTTCGATATCGACATCACCAAAGGTCTCAGGATGTTCCTCAACGTCAGCGGTTACATGCAGGCGAAGAACGACCCTGTAATGGTTCCCTTCAACGGTTCCTACCTCAATGACGTCAGCGGATACTCCGTCCTCATCGGATCCCTCTTCAACACCCCTAACAACTACATGAACGACCTCACCCCCGACGGTGAAGTCCTCTCCAACTCCCTTAAGGGTGGTAACATAAACAACGTACCTTACGCTATGCTCAACCGTTCCGGTTTCCGCAATACCCAGACCAACAGGGTCACCACGACCCTCGGTCTCGAAGGTGACCTCGACTTCATCACGAAGGGTCTCTCCGTAAAGGTCGTTGCTTCCTACGATTCATATTCGACGAACCAGCAGGTACGTCAGAGAACCTACCAGCTCTATGAGGCAGTAGCCGATCCCGAGGCTGAGGACGGTGTCGCCTACATCAAGGTAGGTACCAACGCCAACTCCACTCTCTCTGACTCCCAGTACCAGCAGTTCAACAACCTCTTCAACCTCGATGCTTCCCTCAACTACGCCCGTACTTTCGGAAAGCACGACGTCACTGCGATGTTCCTCTTCAACCGTTACAAGAGAACCGTCAACATCGAGCTCCCTTACAACTACATCGGCTTCGTCGGCCGTGCAACCTACTCTTATGACCGTCGCTATCTCGCCGAACTCAACTTCGGTTACAACGGTTCCGAGCAGTTCGCTCCCGGCCACAAGATGGGCTTCTTCCCTTCAGTATCCCTCGGTTGGGTAATTTCCGAGGAAGAGTGGATGAAGGACATCGCCAATACTCTTTCCTTCCTCAAGGTACGTGCATCCTTCGGCCAGGTCGGTAACGACAACATGAACGGATCGCGCTTCGCCTTCCTTACCCTTTGGAGCGGTTCCCACGAAGGCCAGATCGGTAACGAGGAGCTTACCTGGGAAAAAGCCAACAAGTTCAACGCCGGTCTCGAGATCGGTCTGTTCAACTGCTTGAGAATCGAACTCGACGGCTTCTATGAGAGACGTAACAACATCCTCATCCCCGCTACCGGCCTCATTCCTACCGGTATGTTCGGTACCGGTGGTGTATATGAGTCAGGTATCATCCCCAAGGTCAACAAGGGTGTGATCGACAACAAGGGCTTCGAGCTCACAGTTTCCTACTCGAAACAGTTCACAAGGGATATGCGTCTCGACGTGAATGTCAATACTGCCTTCAACCGCAACAACGTCATCTACCAGAGTGAGGTTCTCCTTCCCGAGGACTATGCCGTACGCCTCAGAAGCACAGGCTTCCGCCTCGGCCAGTACTTCGGTTACAAGACCGCCGGATATTTCAACTCCGAGCAGGACATCATCGACTGGTATGACCAGAGCAACGCCGGCGCAGTTCCCAAGGTCGGTGACCTCAAGTACTGTGACGAGAACGGTGACGGTATCATCGACGAGAAGGACTACGTTCCCATCGGAGACCCTGAAATCCCCGAGTGGAACTTCGGTCTCGGCCTCGGCTTCAGCTGGAAGGGCCTCGACTTCAGCATGATGTGGCAGGGTGTTGCCGGACGTGGCAACTACCTCAACTCCATGGCTATCCTCGAGACCTACAACTTCAACCAGTGGCACAAAGAGGCCTGGAGCCAGGAAAGATATGAAGCAGGCCTTCCTATCACCTATCCCCGCCTCGATCCCAACTCCCAGGCCAGCAAGCTGACTTCCGACTTCTGGATGATCAACGGCAGCTACCTCCGCCTCAAGAACATCGAGCTCGGCTACTCCCTTCCCAAGAAATGGTCCCAGGCTATCAAGGCAGAAAAGATCCGTTTCTATGTAAACGGCCTCAACCTCCTTACCTTCGACCATATGCCCGTCAAGTATCAGGATCCTGAGCAGAACAACTCCCTCCTCTACCCTGTATTCAAGAGCTATAACATTGGCCTCAACATCACCTTCTAAAATTGACAGATTATGAAGAAGAATATATTTGCACTTCTGGCCATTGCCCTTCTTGGCATTTTCTCCACGAGCTGTGAGAAAGTCCTTGAAAAGACTCCTGACGGCCAGATCACTATCGACCAGGTCCTTTCCAACTATGCCCGCTCCCAGGGTCTCATCGACGAGACTTACGGCCAGGTATACCTCATCCGTGACGGAATCGCCTTCGTATACTGTACCATCGACGCATTGACGGACAACGCCTATACCGCAATCCCTTACAATGCATACGACTGGCACAATGGTTCCCTTTCCCTCTCCAACCCTGTAATCAACGACCTCTGGGCTTCTCCTACAGACCAGCTCTGGCCTGATTTCTGGCGCGGTATCCGCTTCGCCAACAACGCGATCAAATACCTTCCCCAGTCCACTGCCATCACTGACCTCCAGAAGAGCCAGTGGGTTGCCGAGGCACGCGTCCTCCGTTGCTGGTTCTACATGAACCTCATGGAATTCTACGGACCCGTTCCCTGGTTCGACGAACCCATCGATCCCAACTTCGAGGGCTGGAACAGCCTTGTCCGTCCTACTTACGACGAACTTGCCGACAAGATCGCCGCTGAACTTGACGATGTCATCAACTCCGGTGACCTTGCCCAGCAGAGCACTCCTACCGATGCCCGTCACGTTGACTGCGGTGTCGCACGTGCCATCAAAGCCCGCGTATACCTCAACAACGCCTCTGTGCTCAACAACCCCAACCACGATGACGCTCTCTGGCAGAAGGCTCTCAACGCCGCCCTTGACGTAACCGCCATGTCCCAGTACAGCCTTGTTCCCATGTCCGACTACAAGAGCCTCTTCTGCAGCGACTTTGCCAACCGTCCTTCAGAGATCATCTGGCGTTCATGGTATAACAACTCCGAGATCAACAACAAGAACGCCGTCAACGTACAGCCCTACGGCAGCGGCATCCCCGCTATGTGGAACTGCGGTGAGTCTCCTACCCAGGAACTCGTTGACTGCTTCGAGATGACCAACGGTGCCCTCCCTGTAACCTACGATGACGACACCCACCTCCATGTTACCGTAACTCCCGAAGCTGCAGCCCTCGGCTACAGCGAGGGCAAGAACGGCGACCCTTATGCAAACCGTGATGCCCGTTTCTACAACAACATCGTTTACAACGGCTGTAACTACGGCGTTCCTTACAACTGTACTGAGCCTTACATCATCGAGACTTTCGTAGGTGGAAAGAACGGTTTCAACGACGTTATCGCCAAGGAGACCCAGAACTCCTGTACCGGTTACTACAACCGCAAGGACTCCCAGATCAAGTTCTGGGGTGCCAACGGAAACAACGGCAACTGCCTTGGAACCTATTGGGTATACTTCCGCCTTGCCGAGTTCTACCTCAACGCTGCTGAGGCATACTGCGAGCTCGGTAAATACTCCGAGGCCTGCCAGATGCTCAATATGACCCGCGAAAGAGCCGGCCAGCCCGCTATCGAGGACGTTCCCGGTTATGCCGCTTCCTATGAATTCCTCATGCCCCGCATCCGCAACGAGCGCCGCGTGGAGTTCTGTATGGAAGGCTGGCGCTTCCACGACCAGCGCCGCTGGAAGATCCTCTCCGAGACCAACCGCTTCGTAACCGGTATGCGTATCACCAAGGATGACGACGGCAACCTCTCCTATGAGAGAAGGAAGATCCGCGACTACCAGTCATATACGGACAAGTACCTCATAATGCCTATTCCTCTCGAGGACGCCAAGAAGATGGTCAATCTCGAGCAGCCCGAAGCATGGAGATAACCTTTAAAACAAGAAAACAATGAAACACATAATCAACATTTTTGGATGCGCCCTTCTTGCTGGAGCCGCTTTTGTGGCATGCCAGGAAAAAGAGGTTGCTGGTCCCGCTCCGGTCAGTGACATCTCCGTCAATCCCGGTTACCTTCGTGCAGAGGTTGAATTTGCGGTTCCCGCAGACGCCAAGACCGCAAGAGTGTTCTTCAACAGCGGAAAGTTCGCTGACTTCGACGTCAATGCGGCCGAAGCTACCCAGAAGTTCCTCGTCGAAGACCTTGACGAAGGCGACCAGACCCTCCGCGTCATCACTACCAATGAGGCTGGTGTGAAATCCGATCCCAAAGGATTCCAGACCCATATCTATGGTCCCAAGTACCAGTCAAGCCTCTCCAACCGTATCCTCATCGACCAGGCAGTCCTCGGAGCCAACTCTCTCGAGGTATACCTTGGCGACTCCGGCCTTGATGAGGCTGAACTCCGTTTCGTCTACTTCAACACGAAGGGTGAGAAGGACAGCGTTGTCGTTGCCCCCAGCATCACCACTGTAACTATCGACGATATCGACTTCTCCAAGGTATACTACTACTATACGGTCTGTGTTCCTGTCGAGAACTGCATCGACGAGTTCACGACCCCTATTGTAGACGCCCAGAAAGGCGCGAAGAAGATCTTCAACAAGATGCTCTGGACAACTGATAATGCCGCCAATCTCATCGATGACAGCATCGAGACCTACTGGCAGGCTTCTTCCGCTACACTTCCCGTAAGCGTCGTCATCGATATGACTGCCGACAAGGTATTCAACAAGATCGCTATCAACCAGGCTATTTCCGGAGAAGGCAGCGTCGCTCAGAGAATCACAGTCGAAGGTAGCTCCGACGGTTCCTCCTGGACTCCTGTCCTGGAAGGCAAGAAGCTCGCTCTCAACGCTTACTGCCAGATCTATGACGTCCCCGAGACTGAGGCAAGATACGTCAAGCTTACAGTCCTTGAGGCTGCCGGCGAAGGCCCCGTCAAGATGGCCGAGCTCGACCTTATCAACGACATGAGGGCCAGCGGTGATAACGGATATCCCCTTCCTGCGCTCTTCAACGCCAACGGAGCCCTTGCTGAAGAAACCGACCTTTGCGCAGCTGTTCCCGGACGTTTCTACCTTGCTACAGGATGGACCCACACCCAGCCCAACTGTCCGACCAGAATCGATGGCGGCTTTGGTTTCTGGGCTGCCGCCGCATGGGGATGTCCCGACGCAAACAACGCACAGGTATACCAGACGCTCTATTTCCTTCCCGGTGATTACTGCTTCCATATCCAGCTTGCCCAGTCAACCAATGAGAACTATGTCGAGGCATATGCTACAATCTGCAAGGGTGAGGGTCTTGATGATATAACTGCAGTTGCAGACAAGACCAGTGCCACCCTCGTCGCAGCATCACCCAGAATGAAACAGTACCAGGAGTACAAAGTGGATTTCACCATTACCGAAGCCGGTAACTATTCTATCGGATACGTCTATACTCTTCGTTCAATGGATATGTGGACTGACTCTGGCGCAATTCCTTGGATGGATCTCTACTTTACTTCTCAGGAACTCATCGTCAAGGACGTTATGTAGATTTGATTCAGTGGGGGAGGCGGGATCCGCTCCCGCGCCCCCCACTTTTTTTATTATTTGTAAGACAGATATGAAAGTAATTGAAAAGGCTTTAATGATTGCCCTTGCTGGCGCTCTCGTTCTTTGCGGATGTGAAAAGACTCCCGAGCCGGCAAAAACGGAGAAGAAGTTGAAACTCAGCAAGACAGAAATTGAAATGGTCATCGGAGACAAGGTAGCGTTAAAAGCAGCCCTTGTACCTACCGTTGCCGAAATGCCCACCGTTTCATGGACTTCAGACAATGAAGACGTGGCTACGGTGAACGCCGGTACAATTACCGCCCTGGCCGTCGGCAAAGCTACGATTACCGCAACGTGTCAGGGACTTTCCGCCTCGGCCAATGTGACGGTCAAAGAGGCTGAAAGACCGGACCCCAAGGTGCTTGACGGCCTTACAATTATGTTCGATGCTCATCCGAGCAGCTTAGAAAAACCCTCAGACCTCGTTCTTGGAAGCGGCGCTTCCTATACGGACGAAGGCCTTCTCGTAAACAAAACCGGCCAGAGAGTGATGCTTGACCGCTTCTATGCTCTCGCCCAGAGGCTTGTCCACTATGAGATCAAGCCTTCAGCCAACGCAGTCGTCGTTTTCCACTCCGACCAGGGTGATTTCAATGCTGTCGTTGACGTACCCAACAAGAAAATATATCTAAGAAGTTCGCCCAAGGTTACGGAAGATGTTCCTTTCCTCGAGGGTGACAAAGACTATATAGTGGAAATCTCCCACGAATATCTCAAATCGAGCCTTTCAATCACTGACCCTTCCACTGGCAAGACCGCAAAGGTCACCGGCGTCCAGTCCGGCTGCGGCGGTTGCGGCAAGGGTGCGCTTGACGTTGTGACCTCGAGCGTCGGAATGCAGTGGGACAAGTACTGCTTCGTACTTGAAAGCGGCTCCCAGTTCCTTGTCAAGCGCATTTCAGTCTGTGCTCTCAAGGACAATGTCAACCTGATAATTTACGGTGACTCCATCACCCAGCCCGAGGGATATTTCCCCGAGGCTGACTTCCCCAGAGCCTGGACCCAGCAGATAATCGCCGGGATGAAGGGCAACGCCGTATCAAGCGGCCGCGGTGGAGCGACAATCAACGAGCTCCTCGTATGGATCAAGAATGAGCTCCCTTTCCTCACGACCAAGTATGTAATGGTCACAATAGGCACCAACGGAGGTGATACAGAAGAAAACCTGAGCGAGCTGGTCGATTATATCAAGTCATTCGGCTTCATACCTATTCTCAACAATATCCCTTCAAACGAGAGCGGTACTCAGATTGAAATAAACAGCATCGTTGAAAAAGTACGCAAGGCAAAGAACATCAAAGGCATCAAGTTCGACCTCGCGACCTCCATCAATGGCGACGGCCTCCAGGTCGACCAGTCCCTCATGTACTGGGAGGACTACACCGGAAGCTACGGCTGGCAGGTCTACCACCATCCCAACGAGAAGGGCGGTGACGCGATGTTCGCCCGCTCCAGGATAGACGTGCCCGAGATCTACGAATAAACATAGAGAATTACAGATGAGAAGACTCATTGCAATACTGCTGGCGTTTACAGTTTTGGCAGGCCTTTTTGCCGGATGCGAAAAGGAACCGGAGAAGCCGGCTTCGATAGTGACGAAAGTGAAGGTGGACAAACCCGAGCTTACGATGCTGGTCGGCGAACAGGTCCAGATAAAGGCCTCTGTCTCGCCCTCGGTGGCGGTCCAGCCTTTGATGAGCTGGGCATCCGACAATACGGCTGTCGCGACAGTAAGCAACGGCACCATAACTGCGGTTGCGGTCGGCAGTGCGACAATAACTGTAACTTGCGAAGACAAGAGCGCAACGGTCAAGGTTACCGTCAAGAATGTCGAGCCTATAGAGGAACCGGCCGCTGACGGTGGCAGGACCATGGTCGTCAAACTTGAAGGTGCCTCCTGCGATTATGCCGATTTTGCGGAATATGGGGCCTACCTTCCCGGCGGATGGGAGAAATATAACGGTATCTTCATCCTTCAGCACGGTTGTGGAATGGAGCAGTTCGGAATTACAAGAAACACCGACCTCCAGTACCAGGCCTTCGCAACGAAATGGGGGCTTGTAGTCCTTGAAACCGCGCTTCACGGCGACTGCGGGGTATGGAGCAAACCGGAGCGGGGCTCTGCCCAGGGCCTCTTCAAAGCCCTTTCGGGCATATCCCAGTCCTCCGGCCATCCCGAAATCATGGATATCCCCTGGCTTATCTGGGGCCATTCCGGCGGCGGTTGCTGGACGCTCAACATGATACGCGACTATCCGGAAAGGATACTTGCCGCCTGCCTTTATTCCGCGGCCTTCAATCCCCAGAACAATTATGCTACTGCGGTTTCCGATATCCCTGTGATACTCCGCCATGCCGGCTCGGCCGACTATGTCGACAGCCAGGCGACGGCCGAGAACGCCTTTGACAAGTTCCGCAGAACTACCATCGATGCTCCGGCCTCCATCGTCTACAATGCCGGAGAGAACCATAACTACTGCCATCTGCGCCATATGATGATACCTTTCTTCGAGAGTGCCATGAAGCAGAGGCTTACGACCCCCGGTTCCGCCGAAATGAATGGTATCGACGCGTCCAAGAGCTGGCTCGGAAATCCTACGACCTTCGAACTTGTCAAGGAGAGCGGATTTTCCGGAGACAAGACGAAGATGTGCCGTTTTGTCGATGAGGATACCGCTAAGAAATGGAAGGAATATGCGACTACCAACGATGTCAAGGACGTTACGGCTCCTGACGCACCGGTAGAGGTTACCGCCGGCCGCTCTGGCTCCGGCGTCGTCGTCAAGTGGCTTGCGTACGCCGATGTCGAGTCCGGAATCAGCTGTTTCAATATCTATGTCGACGGCAAGCCTGTCGGAAGCGTTCCTGAAACAGGGACCTTCCAGGCCTTCGACCTTAACGGCGACAACGCGATCCCGGCCATACCCCCTAAAATGGAATATACTATTACCTCGGCCCCTGACGCTGAGTTCAAGGTAGCGGTGGAAACCGTGAACCAGTTCGGACTCAAATCCTTCAGAACGTCAGTGACCGTAGAAAAGAAGTAAACGATATGAAGAGATTCTTTGTTCTCATTGTACTTGCCGCAGCGCTTGTTTCCTGCGTGCAGCAGAAGAAAGTCGAAGAGGGGACTCTCCTCGAATACACCCTCCAGGGTGAAGAGTGCCCTTATGCTGAATTTGCCGAATACGGCATCTATGTTCCCGCCGGATGGGACAAGTTCAACGGCGTCTTCATCCTCCAGCATGGATGCGGAATGGAGCAGTTCGGCATTACAAGGAATGCAGACCTCCAGTACCAGGCCTTCGCCAGGAAGTGGGGCCTTGTCGTCATAGAGACCGCGCTCCACGGCAACTGCGGAGTCTGGGCCTATCTTGAGAACGGCAGCGACAAGGGACTTTTCAAGATCCTTTCAAAAATAGCCGAAGATACCTCCCATCCCGAGGTCGTGGATATCCCCTGGCTTATCTGGGGCCATTCCGGTGGCGGTTTCTGGACTCTCGGCATGCTGCGCGACTATCCTGAAAGGATACTCGCCGCCTGCTGCTATTCGGCGGCCTGGGATCCCCAGTGGGACTATACCGAAGCCTCTGCGAAAGTGCCGGTCATCCTCCGTCATGCCGGTGATGCCGACTGCTGTTCCTGCAAGGAGACAGCTATCAATACTGCTGCGAAGCTCCGCCAGATGGACGGCTTCTCCTGCTCGGTCTACAATGGCGGTGAAAACCATAACTACAGCCGTCTTCGCCACATGATGATCCCGTTCTTCGAGGGCGCGATGAAACAGAGGCTCACGACGCCGGGCTCCGCCGCGATGAACGACATTGACCCCGAGAAGGCGTGGCTCGGAAACCCCGGGACCTTCGAGCTTGTCAAGGAAAGCGAGTTCACCGGCGGCAGGACCGCTATGTACCGCTTTGTCGACGAGGAGGTCGCGCTCAAATGGAAGGAATATGCGACGACCAACGATGTCGTTGATACAACCGCTCCGTCTGCGCCTTATGATGTTGAAGTGAAACGCTATCACGGCGGCTATGCCGTAGTCTCATGGAAGGCCGAGGCGGATGTCGAGTCCGGAATCTCCAAGTTCAATGTCTATGTTGACGGCCAGCTCCTTGACGCCTGGCCGTTTGAGGGTGACTACCAGACCTTCGACCTTAACGGCGACAATACAAGGCCGGCAAACCCCGACGCGATGGAATATGTCATCGCCAATGCCCCTGAGGGCAGATTCCTTGTCGAGGTCGAGACCATCAACCAGTATGGGCTCGTTTCCGAGAAGGCTGCCGCCAAGGTCGCTGCCGCGAAACCGGAAAAACGCAAATGGGATATGGCTATTCTCTACTCCGCGGATTTCGCCGCCGGAGAGAGACCGGAGGACATAGTTCTCGGCGAGGCCGGCTCGTATACTGACGGCGGACTTCTTATCGACAATCCCGGCGCAAAAGTCATCCTCAGCCGCAGATATGCCCTTGCCGAGCGCATGGGACGTTATCTCATCAACCCCTCCGAGGATGCTGTGATCAAGTTCTGCGCGACCGAGGAAGCCTTCAATTCCATAATCGACATCCCCAATAGGACAATAAAGATTTGTTCCTCTCCCAAGGAACTTGCCGTTCCCGCGGAGTTCCTCGAAGGCGGCAGGGATTATATCGTCGAGGTCAGGAACGAGTATCTCAGGTCGACCGTAAAGGTTACCGACGCTGAGACGGGCGAGAGCGCCGTAGTCTCGGGGCTCCAGGACGGCTGCGGCGGCTGCGGCAAGGGCAGCCTCAAGAAGTCCTTCAGCGTAGGAATGCACTGGGACGGTTACGCCTTCAGCCTTGTGGAAGGCTCCTCCGTGCTCGTCAAGGACATGAAGGTCTATTCCCTCAAGGACGACATAAACATGCTCCTCTACGGTGCCTCGATATCCCAGCCTGAAGGCTATTTCCCCGCCAGGGATTTCGACCGCGCGTGGACCCAGCAGGTTATGGCGAAGATGGACTACAATGCAATCTCCTGCGGCCGTGGCGGTTGCAGGATCGACGATGTCCTCGCTGAAATCAGGAACGAACTTCCTTACATAAAGACCAAATACGTCATGGTCACCGTAGGAACGAACGGAGGGAATACCGAGGAGAAGCTGAACGAACTCGTCGACTTCATCATCTCCTGCGGATCCATCCCTGTCCTTTGCAACATCCCTTCCAATGAACACGCGACCCAGGTAAACGAGAACGAACTCATCGCCAAGGTCCGCGAGGCAAGGGGCCTCATTGGCGCAAGATATGACCTGGCGACCTCTCTCGCGGGAGACGGCAAGGAAGTGGACAAGTCAATGATGTACTGGGAGGATTACACGGATTATCCGCTTCCGCTCACCGGATGGCAGATATACCACCATCCCAATGAACTCGGCGGAGATGCCATGTTCCGACAGACTCTTATTGACATTCCGGAAATTTATGAGTAACTTTACACCAAACAATAATTACTAACATTCTAAATCTAACAGTGCAATGAAAAAAGTAGCTGACAAACAGATTCTGATGGCCGCCGACTTCGCCGGCTATCCTCTTAAAGAAGCAATCAAGGAATATCTCGAGAAGAAAGGCTGGACCGTTACCGATGTAGGAGTTAAGGCTGACTCCGATCCCGAGGATACCGAGCTCATGTTCCACAGAATCGGTCTCCGCGTAGGTTCCATGATCACTGAGAAGGAATTCGAAAGAGCCCTCATCTTCTGCGGCACCGGTATGGGTATCCACATCGCCGCCAGCAAATGCCCCGGCGTTCATGCAGGTGTAGTCGAGTCTGTTCCCGCCGCCTTCCGTGCTATCACCGGAAATGGTGTCAACGTTCTCGCCATGGGTGCTTTCTATGTAACTCCCGAGCTCGGCAAACAGTGCGCCGACGCCTTCCTTTACAATGACTTCGGCTCCGGTTGGGAGTGGTGGCCCGACTTCGACAAGTTCCACCAGATCGCCATCGACGAGCTCA
>JAKSJS010000110.1 GCA_024398155.1 Bacteroidales bacterium
GAGGGAGTGAGCGGGGATACGCTGGCCCGACCAGAGCTGCCGGCTGATGCACCAGTCCTTGACGTTCTCCATCCAGTAGCGGTAGGTATTGCGGTATTTGTCGGGGATGAAGCGGGTCCTTCCCTCCTCCACGCTTGCGAGGGCCATCTTTGCGAGGTCCTCCATCTTGAGGAACCACTGGGCGGAGAGACGGGGCTCGATTACGGCGTTGGTGCGCTCGGAATAGCCTATCGGGGAGGTGTAGTCCTCGATCTTGACAAGGTTGCCGGCTTCTTCGAGCATCTTCGCGATCTTCTTGCGGGCGACGAAACGGTCCTCGCCGACGAGGATCTGAGCGTTCTCGTTGAGCTTGCCGTGGTCGTCTATGATGTCGAGGACGGGAAGATTGTGGCGGAGGCCGATCTCGTAGTCATGGACGTCATGGGCGGGGGTTACCTTGAGGCAGCCGGTTCCGAAGTCCATCTCGACATACTCGTCCTCGATGACGGGTATCTCGCGGTTGATAAGAGGGATGAGGACTTTCTTGCCCTTGAGCCAGTGATGGCGCTCGTCGTTGGGGTTGACGCAGATAGCGGCATCTGCCATGATCGTCTCGGGACGAGTCGTTGCAATGACGAGATACTTGTCGGTAGGATTGCCGGCGCCGTCGGAGATGTAGTAGCGCAGATGGTAGAAGTGGCTTTGGGTGTCGCGGTGGATGACCTCGTCATCAGAAACGGCCGTGTGGCCTTCGGGGTCCCAGTTCACCATGCGGACGCCGCGGTAGATCCAGCCCTTCTTGTAGAAATAGACGAAGGTGTTGATTACGGCTTCAGTAAGGGCGGGCTCCATTGTGAAGCGGGTTCTGTCCCAGTCGCAGGAGGCGCCGAGCTTGCGGAGCTGCTTGAGGATTATGCCGCCGTGCTCCTCCTTCCATTCCCAGGCATACTTGAGGAATTCCTCGCGGGTGAGGTCCTCCTTGTTGATGCCCATGCCTTTGAGTTTCGCGACGACCTTGTTCTCGGTCGCGATCGAGGCGTGGTCGGTACCGGGTACCCAGCAGGCGTTCTTGCCGTCCATGCGGGCTTTGCGGATAAGGACGTCATTGAGGGTGTTGTTGAGAACGTGACCCATATGGAGGATGCCCGTGACGTTGGGGGGCGGAATGACTATCGTATAAGGTTCTCTCTGATCAGGTTCAGAGTGAAAGATTTTGTGGTCGAGCCAGTAGGCGTACCACTTGTCCTCGACATTCGAGGGATCGGACTTCGCTGAGATTTCCATCTTTATGTTATTGATTTTCATACAATTCATTAACAAGCTTTACGCGCGTAGCCGTACAGGGACGCAAGCGGGCGGGCCTGTGCATGCGCGCATAAGCCTACAAATATAGTAAAGCTTGGGGAGAAATCGAAATTTTTATGGGATACTAGCCCACGAATCGGGAGAGCATTTCCGCCACCAGATGGGTCGGGAAGCCCATTATCGTGTAGAAGGAACCTTCGATGCGGTCGATTGCGACGTAGCCTATCCATTCCTGGATCGCGTAGGCGCCGGCCTTGTCGAAGGGCTTGAAATTATCGACGTAGTACTCGATTTCGGAGTCGGTGAGGGGCTTGAAATGGACCTTCGCGACATCGGAGCGAGTCTCGAAGGATTCGGAGCCGTCGGGATTCAGGGCGCGGAAGCTCACCGCCGTAATTACTTCATGGCTCCGGCCGGAAAGGAGGCGCAGCATAGCGATAGCCTCGTCGCGGCTATGGGGCTTTCCGAGGACCTCCTCGCCGCAGAGGACAAGGGTGTCCGACGTTATCAGGATCTCGCCGGGCACAAGGGGACGGTGGAAGCCGCGGGACTTCCCTATCGACATCTCCTCGGGTATCCTTCTATGGGGAGTGGAGGGGTCTATGAACTCCTCGAAAGTGTTTCCGGTATCGACCGTAAAGTCAATATCGAGACCCGCGAGCAGTTCCCTGCGTCTGGGCGACCCGCTAGCAAGAATGACCTTGTGGCCCGCTAAATCCATTTTTAAAATTTTTTCTTATAGTCCTCTACATCAAGGGCCCATTTGCCCTGGGCCTTGAGAACCATCTCCACAGTATTGCGGAAGAAGAACCTGCCGCCTTTATATTCAGACACGTAATCAGCTGCCTCACAGGCCTCGGCGCAAGCGTCAGCGGGAGCGACGCCGAGTCCGGCGGCCTTCAGGACGGGGATATCGGGAAGGTCGTCACCAAGATACATGACCTCTTCGGCCGAAAATCCATGACGCTCGCAGAAATCCTCGAAATCTTCGATTTTCTTTCTGGAATGGAGATAGACGTCCTCGGGCTTTACTCCGCAATAGACCATACGGGTCTTGATCGACTCGGTCGAAGCGCCGGTGATGACAGCAGAGACGATACCCGTCAGCTTGAGCATCCTCAGCGCCATCGAGTCCTTGGCCTCGAAGACACGGAGAAGGTCTCCGTCTGGCATCGCAAGGATATTGCCGTCGGTCATGACGCCGTCTATGTCAAAGGCTATCGCCTTGATTTTCTTGAGTTTGTCTTCCATTATGATTTCGCTCCCCCGTTGTTTCCGAAACCGCCCATAGGATAGGTCTGCTTCTGGCCGATCTCGATAGGTCCGAACTGGGACTCATACTTGGAGACATTGTCCTGGAGGGCGAGAAGAAGTCTCTTGGCGTGTTCGGGAGTCATTATGACGCGGCTGCCGACAAGCGCCTTGGGCATTGCGGGAAGCATCGAAGCGAAGTCCATGACGAACTCGCTGTGGGAGTGGGTTATTACTGCAAGATTTGAGTAGATACCTTTTACTACTTCGGGAGAAAGTTCGATGGGGATCTGTTTGTCGTCTGCCATATTTTTTAAAATTTTTATGTTACAAATATAGATTTTTCGGGTGAGAAAAGCAAGATTTTGGAGGCTACGAAAAATTTTTAAAAAAATTATAGATATTTATTTTATTGATTATCAGCAAACTAACATATTTGCCCTAAAAATTTTGCAAAAAATGTTTTTAAAAAATTTGCAGAATTAAAAATTAGTCGTACCTTTGTCATCGGATTTGAACGGGAAATCATTCGAGAGTACCGCAAATCTATTGGTTATTAGTTTTAGTGTTATTAATTATGTGGTTAGTATGAGATGCCCCGCGTGAGCGGCGCCTCTCATTTTTTTGTACCTCCCCCTCCGAAATCCCTTCTCCCATCCCCTACCCAGACACGTTTTGCCACAAAATCACGCTGTTTACCCTCCAAGACCACCAAACAGACACGTTTTGCCCAAAAATAACGCAGTAGGCATAATCCCTAACCGTAAGCAGTTAGGAATTCCGGATAATATACATACCTTTATGGAATAATTGTTTCCTGTATGAAAATCGAAAGAGCGGTAATTGCCGCCATGCCCTGTTTTGCTCTGGCCCCCCTGGCCTTTGCCGGAAACCGTCCGAACGTGATCTTCATTCTGACGGATGACCAGCGATATGATGCTGTCGGTTATATGGGCAACCCATATATGGTTACGCCGGTCCTCGATTCCCTGGCAAACAGAGGAACCATCTTCAGCAACGCCAGGGCCACGAACCCGATAAGCTGCGCAAGCCGCGCATGCATCCTGACGGGCCTATATTCAAGGACAAGCGGAATATATGATTTCGACACGCCTTTCACTGAAACCCAGGAAAGATTGTCATACCCGGCAATAATGAAGGCAAACGGTTATTATACCGGATTCATAGGCAAATATGGCGCAGGCACAGTCAACCCGGAAGCCGGAGGCGTGATGTTCGACTATGCGGAATGTCTCAAAGGCCAGGGAGCATACTATAAATCATTGATGCCCCACGGGAACGTGAAAGGTAAGGAAAACCCGGATCCTGACGAGAAGCATCTCACCGAAATCCAGGGTGATCAGGTGCTGGATTTCCTCAGGAACAGGGACCCGGAGAAACCTTTCTGCCTTTCTGTAAGCTTCAAGGCACCCCATTGCCAGGATGAGCTCCGCGAAATCGGGGACGAATTTCCCATCGACCCGCGCGACTCCTCCCTTTATGAAGGCGTGAGATTCTCCCCCTCCCTTCTTTGTAATGACGAGTACTACGAAGAAATGGCGGAAGCTTTCCGGACCAACTCCGAGGGAGCTATGAACATTGCACGATACCGTTGGCAGTTCCGCTTTTCAACCGACTCTCTCTATCAGGAGACTGTACGCAAGTACTACAGCCTCATCCATGGAGTGGACCGTGAAATAGGAAGGATGACCGAAGAGCTTCGCCGCCAGGGGATTGACGGAAACACCGTAATCATTTTCATGGGAGACAACGGATACTACCTCGGCGAATACGGCTTGGCCGGAAAGTGGTTCCATCACGAAGAGTCGCTCCGCGTCCCGCTCTTCATTTATGACCCGAGGGATCCCGAGGGTAGAATAAACACCGCGAATGCGCTGAACATCGACATAGCGCCGACCATATTGTCATTCGCCGGGCTCAAATGCAAAGACATGCAGGGCAAAAACCTTGCAAAGAAATTCCGCAGAAAGGGATTGTATTTCGAATATTCATACTCCCCCGCCTCGAAGAAATTCTTCATTCCGTCAATGGAAGGGGTCATCGACGGAGACTTCAAGCTTGTCCGTTACAACACGCCGGACTCAACATGGATATCCCTTTATGACATGGGAAAGGAAATGGGAGAGACAAGCGATATCGTGTCCGACAATCCCCGGAAAGTCAAAAGGCTCAGAAAGATGATGGAACGCCTGAGAGGCTGTCTCTCATCTTCCGGAAATAAGGCGCTGTAGTTTCGAAGAAATAGCGGTAGCCCTCACACAGCGCGTTCAAGCCCGGTTCTCCGTCCGATGTCCTGTCAAAACGATGCTTGGGACATTCCCCCTTACATACGAAGCTCCATCGGCACTCCCTGCATTTCCTTGGGAGCGCCATTCTCTTGTCGATTCCGAAGCGCACCATCTTGTCAGACCTTACTATATCGCTTATCGGCGATTCGGTGATATTGCCGAGAAGCATGTCGCCGTATACATAGTGGTCGCAGGGATAGACATCCCCGTTATGCTCGATTACGGCATTGTCTCCGCATGTCTCGCCGAACACGCAAGTTCCTGGGAGCACGCCGCAGTACCCCGCAAGAGTCGCGTCAAAGAGATTCACGAAATATCTGCCGATGTCGTGACGGATCCAGCATTCGAATATGTCGGTCATGAAACGGCCGAATGGAAGCGATCCAACTGACCATGGGGCCAGGAACGATCCCTCAGTACCGGGAGGCACGATTACTGGACGCATCCCTTCTCCGGGATGAGGGTTGCGGACATGCTCAACTACCGGCATGAACTGCATGAAGTGGCTGCCTGCCGACTTGAGGAACTCATAGACCTCTCGTCCACGCCCCTCGCATGCATGGTTCACCGTCGTCATTGTATTGTACTGAACCCCCTCGGAGTTAAGGATATGGATTCCTTCCATCACCTTGTCGAAGGTGGGATATCCTCCCCTGTCCCTGCGGTACCTGTCGTGAATGTCTTTCGGGCCGTCTATCGACACTCCCACAAGGAAATCGTTATCCCTGAAGAACGAGGCCCACTTCCGGTCAACAAGTGTTCCGTTTGTCTGGATAGTGTTATGTACCGTACGCCCGTCCGCATACTTGCGCTCGAAGGCGAGTGCTTTCTCATAGAACCCGAGTCCCATGACCATGGGTTCTCCGCCATGCCAGTTGAAACAGAGCTCGGGAAGTTCATTGGCCCCAATGTACTCCCTGATTACTTTTTCGAGCAGTTCAAGGCTCATTTCAGACTGACGGCCACCGTAGATGGCGGATTTGTCAAGGTAATAGCAGTAGCTGCAGTCAAGATTGCACAACGAGCCCGCAGGCTTAATCATCAGATTGAAAGCCTGCGGGCCGGCAAGTTTCTCCGCCTCCGAAAAGGTCAGAGTATGTTTATTATCCGAGTTCAGGGTATTCGGTGCAGAGGAGGCACTCGGCGGGAACGTCTTCCTCGATCTCGGGGAAGCGGCCGATAGGCTCGTAGAAGCGGTTGTCGGCAGCGTCATCGTTTACCATCGAGACTTCGCCGATAAGGCCGCATCCGCCTTCCATCCAGAAGGAATGGTAGGTATAAGGCTGGAAGCAGACGCTTGCGCCCTGGGGGATAGTATATTTGACACCGGGTTTGAACATAGTCTCGACACCGTCGACCTTGAGCATGACATCCTCGTCGAGGATCTTCTCTTCGGTCTTGGGATCGGCTTTCCAGAGAACCATGCAGAACTCACCCTCGCCGCCGCGGAAGATGATGTCCTCCATCTTGTTCCAGTGGAAGTGGCAGGGAGTCACCTGACCGTCGCGGACGAGCATGA
>JAKSJS010000111.1 GCA_024398155.1 Bacteroidales bacterium
ACCTCCAGGACATCCTCATAACCCTCAAAGGCGGCGCCAAGCCCGCCCAGAGCAAGGCCTCCGGCCTTCTCGGTGCGGCTTCAAGCCTCCTCGGAATGCTCAAGAAGTAAATTTTTCAGAAAAGATATGCAGCTCAACGGAAGAAGACTCAGCTCGAACGTAGAGGACCGCAGAGGCGGTTCCAAGAAGGTATACGGCGGCCTCGGAATAGGAGGCGCAATAATAGTAGGCCTCATAACCCTCCTCATGGGTGGGAACCCTGTCACGACTGTCCAGTCAGTGAACGAGGCTCTCGGAGGCTCGGCATCGTATGCCGACGAGAACTGGACTCCTTCCGCCGAGGAGCAGCAGCTTGCCGAGTTCGCGAGCCAGATACTTGCCGGTACGGAAGACGTATGGACCTCCATATTCAAACAGTACGGCAAGACCTATGTCCCCCCGAAACTTGTCCTCTTCACCGACAGCGTCCAGTCCGGATGCGGCGGAGCTACCGCCTCCTGCGGTCCCTTCTACTGCAGCGCCGACCAGTGCGTGTACCTCGACCTGTCGTTCTTCATGGAGATGAAGGACCAGATAGGCGCTGACGGCGATTTCGCCTACGCCTACGTCATAGCCCACGAAGTCGGCCACCATGTCCAGTACCTGCTCGGCACCCTCCAGCAGGCCAACGCCCAGAGAAGCCGCATGAGCGAGACCGAGTCCAACAAGGTCAGCGTAAGGCTCGAACTCCAGGCTGACTTCTACGCCGGTGTCTGGGCCTGCAACGACAACAAGATGTTCGGCTCCCTCGAAAGAGGCGACATCGAAGAGGCGCTTGACGCAGCCTCCAAGATCGGCGACGACTATCTCCAGAAGAAAGCCTACGGCCGTACGGTTCCCGATTCCTTCAACCACGGCACCTCGGCCCAGCGCAGCAAATGGCTGCGCAAGGGCCTCAATACCGGGGACATCACCCAAGGCGACACTTTCTCGCCCGCCTACAGCCAGCTCTAGGCCCGACATCCGTCATTTCGGGATTTCCCAGGGTGCACAACCACTACCGGTCGTACAAGCCTCGTCTTGTACGACCGGTTCTTACGTTATTCCCCGTCAGATTCCTGTTCAGTGCCAAACCTTCGAATCGCATAGAGCATCAGACTGCGTCTTAAGACTATCAGCGATAGGAAGGTGCACTAGGCGGTGCGAAAAAGCCCCGCCTAGTGCACCACGCACGCGTCTATTCCCGTACGGCATAGCATACAGCTCCAGGCGTTTTGCACGTTATCATATTTTGTCCTTTACTTCGGAATAGATAAGACCACAAAGGCGTGCTATCTGTTTGGGCGAAGAGTTGTACTTCACTCTCAAGGCCTTTGCGAGTTTGAGACGTTGGAAAGTGTTCAGTGTTCTGACCGTTCTGACCCCGAAGAGTCTCTCGCATTCGTCTGCCTTATTCTGTGCCATTTCCTGCAACGGAATCGAAAGGTTCGATATCGCACCACCTTTGGAATCGACATCCTGTTCCTTTGTAATAGAAAGAAAATAATTATAGCTTTTATGGGTCTTGAATATGCGCTCCACCAATCGGTATGGCACATACTCACCGGGGAAGACAATCCCATCTATCATCTGCGGCATACCATCCGGCATTTCTCTCGTATGGAACAATCTGAAATACTCCCTTGCACTAGCCTCAAGACTGATCCGGAATGCGGGATCAGACCACTTCGGCGAGGTCCATAAGTTCTCATTGCGGAAGTATAGCGGCCCGCTTGACCAGGGATAATCACAATGAATAGAATTGAGTCCCCCGACAGGGGGATTCTTAACTATGTAACATATTGCAATTTTAAGGTAAAAGTCTGTATCTACAACCTGGTGGCCAATAGGCACAGCCCTGAGTTTGTTCCGTTGTCCATACTTGAGGGAAATAGACATAGAAGTCCGCCTTACATATTCGTGTACGAACCTGTTGCACTCATCATATTCTCCCCACAGAAGAAAATGGACATGAGTATCCATCAAGACAAATGCGAGGATTACAATACGATAGTTTTTTGCGAGAATGTAAATTCTGTTCATACCAGCCCGGAAATCCTCTTCATCAAGAAACATCATATCGACAGCTTTCCCGTCTGTACTGAAGTGGTAGCAATTTCTTACTGGCAGATCCCGTCCCCGTTCATAAGATATGCAATCTATAGATAAATCGGCGACAATGTCATGATATAGTTCCCTATCATTTCCCATATTCCTGATTCACGTTAAAACGCCTGGAGCAGTTAGCCCTCATAGGAACCACTTCAGAATGACCGGGCGCACTAGGCGGGGCTTTTTCGTCCCGCCTGTAGCACCCAGGTCCCACGAAGTGATGCCGTTTGGAGGTGGCTGCTCTAGGCATTTTGATTGTTATCGAATCAATATCGAACCTTGACATCAAGCGGTCCTTCGGGTCGTTCGCCGTACTTCTTCTCAAGTTCGAGGCGGACGACCCGGATCTTTATTGCGTTCTCATTCCTGCCGAACGCATCCGAAAGATCCTTGTAGGACATTCCTTCGCACCACATCTTCTCTAGCCTCTGGTCCTCGTCCGAAGTCCACACTTTGAACGCATTGGAGTACCTCTCGCGGAACGATGCCATACGGAGACCTCCTATGCCGAGGAACTCGGCTATCTCAGTATAGGTTATATCGTCCAGCGACTCGCCGAAGTCCTTGCAGGCTTTATAGTCCGAGCGTATCTTCTCCACAGTGGCCGGCCTCACCCCGGCGATGGGTACGGTGAATTCAAACTCATCCCCTTCCTTCGAAAGGTAGTCGAGATATTCGGCGATTACCTGTTTCGCCTCGGATATCTCGAGGCGGATGTTCTCCATTACCGAGTCCCTCATGTCAACGATGATCTGCCTCAGGCGCGTTTCGATGAAAATTGCTTTTTCCTTGTCCATTCTCATATAGTTTTATTTTGTTGGATAACAGCCGCTCCATATACATGCAGAAGCGGCGGCAGGAGCTTTTCCTGTCGCCGTCAAAATTATAGAGGCTATCTTCCGCCGGATTCCAGAAAAGCAAAAATCTTTTTGGATACCCTGAAGGAAAAAGAAAAATCTTTTCTTAAAAAGCTATTTTCTCAGGAGAATACGGTCGGACTCGTAGAGAGAAGCCTCGGGAGAGGTCAGGCCGTTGCGCTTCATGAGGCTCTTTACAGTTACACCGTAGCGCTGGGCTATCGAGCGGAGAGTCTCGCCGTTCTCATCGACGATATGCATGTTGAGACCTCTCGCAGTAGAGGATTTCTTCTTCTGGATATAGACAACGGTCCCGGGAGACAGTTCCTCGTTCTTCCCAAGGTCGTTGAAGCGGAGTATCTCCTTGAGGAAGAGGTTGTACTGGTCAGCTATGGACTGGTAGGTCTCGCCTTCCATGGCGTAGACGAAGGGGACCTTGTTCTGGGTCATGATCTTTCTCGAGAGATCGAAGGACAGGGAGGCTTTGGGGACGTAGGCCTCGGGCTGTTCCATCTGGAGCGGGGACTCGGGTATCTTCTCCTCGGTCCTTGTCGGGCTTGTCCTGGAAGTTTTCTTTTCTGTCCTGGCGGCAGTCTGGGTCTGCGCACCCTCAGGAGCCTCAGTCTCTTTCCTGCCGGGATAGAGCAGCACCTTGCCCGTTCCCTTCTTTATCTGGTCTGCGGTAAGGCTGTCGTATTCGTAGAGACGGTAGTCCTCGATTATCTTGATGAGCTTGGTAGCATAGGAGGGGTCCGTCGCGTAGCCGGCGGTCTTGAGCCCGTAGCACCAGCTCTTGTAATCGGTAGTCTCGTAGTCGAAGAGGAACTTGTAGCGGTCCTTGTAGCGGAGGAAATTGGAATGGTCCTCATAGGATTCGGCGACACTCGAGTACTTGCGGAAGCACTCGTTCTTCGCGTCATCGTCGAAATACATCGTCTTGCCCTTCCAGTCGTTATGGCATTTTATGCCGAAATGGTTGTTGCCCTCGCGGGCCATCTCGGAGAGCCCGGCACCGGACTCGAGGAGGCCCTGGGCGAGAGTTATCGAAGCGGGCACTCCGCTTCGGTACATCTCGGCTACGGCCGCCTCAGCATACTTGTCTATATAGTTCTGCTGGGCAGTCTGGGCGTATGCGGCCATTACCGCAAGGCATGACGCCAGAACAAGGCAAAGACGTTTCTTCATACTCTTAAATGTCATATGTAGAGAGTTCCTCGGCGAGCTCCGTGTTGGGGAAGACTTCGCGGGCTTCTTCTGCAAATATAGTCAAATCGGGATATTTCGAGGAGAAGTGTCCTACAAGAAGCTTGCCGGCGCCGGCGGCGAGGGCCGTCGAGGCCGCGTCGCGAGCGGTGGAATGGAAGCGCAGGGCTGCCTTGACCTTCATCTCCTCCGGATAGGTCGCCTCATGATAGAGAAGGTCCACGCCCTTCACATACCCGCTCAGGCCCTCGAAAGGAGCCGTATCGCTTACGTACGCATAGCTTCTCGGGACGAAGGGAACGTTCGAGGGACGTCTCGGGGGAACGATCTCATCGAAACGATAGCCATAGCAGTCCATCTTGTGATTGAGAGGGAATGCGGAGACCTTCACGTACTTCGATACGTGGACCTCCTCCATTGCCTTTCCCGTTATGGGATGGAACTTGATTTCATAGTTCAGTCCCTCGCCATAGTAGGCCATGAAGAAGTTCACGAATCCCCCGAGCGCGCGCGGACCATATATATGAAGTTCGCCCGTGCGCCCGAGCATGGCCATGGTCGAGAGCAGTCCGAAAAGTCCGAAGACATGGTCGCCATGGATGTGGCTGATGAAGATAGCCTCTATCCTTACAAAGGAAAGATGGGCCCTTCTCATCTGCTGCTGGGTACCTTCGGCACAATCAATCAAAAACAAGCGCCCCTGTACGCATAGTACCTGGGCGCTTGGAAATCTGTCTTTAATGGGCAGGGCCGAAGCCGTGCCCAATATAGTCAGCTTGTAATCCATCAGAGTGGATTATTCAGCAGAGAGTTTCTCTTTGAGGGCAGCGAGTTCGGCGATGTCACCAAGAGTGCTCTTCTCGATGTTGGAGTTGATCTTCTTGACAGCCTTCTTCGTTACGTCAGCCTCGGAAACGGGTTTCTCGGCCTTGACTTCCTCCTTGGCGGCGGCATAAGTCTTGACGTGGCTGAGGACTATCCTCTTGGTTGCTCTCTTGATGTCGGTAACCTTGAAGGAGAGGGTCTCACCGGCTACGGGCATGGAACCGTCTTCCTTGGCAAGCTCACGGTTGAAGCAGAAGCCTTCTACGTCGTTCTCGAGGGCTACGACAGCGCCTTTCTCGTTAACGGAAGCGATAGTGGCCTCAACTACAGTACCAACGGCATACTTGGCCTCAACCTCATCCCAAGGGTTAGGGAGAAGCTGTTTGTGACCGAGGCTGAGTTTGTGGTTGGCCTCGTCGAAGTCGAGGATAACGACCTCGAGGGAGTCACCGGTAGCGACAACTGATGAGGGATGGGCGGGTTTGTTCCAGGAGAGGTCGGAGATGTGTACGAGACCCTCGACACCTTCCTCAAGCTCGGCGAATACACCGAAGTTGGTGATGTTGCGGACAACAGCTGTGTGCTGGCTTCCTACAGGGTATTTCTCACGGATAGACTCCCAAGGGTTAGGGAAGAGCTGTTTGATACCGAGGCTCATCTTCTTCTCCTCACGGTCGAGGGTAAGGATCTGGGCTTCAACCTCGTCACCTACTTTGAGGAAGTCCTGGGCGATGCGGAGACGTGGGCTCCAGCTCATCTCAGAAACGTGGATAAGACCCTCAACACCCGGCTCAATCTCTACGAATGCGCCATAGTCAGCGATGAGAACGACCTTACCTGATACCTTGTCACCGACTTTGAGGTTAGCGTCAAGAGCGTCCCAAGGATGCTGGGTAAGCTGTTTGAGACCGAGAGCAATTCTCTTCTTGGTCTCGTCGACGTCGAGGATAACGACATTGATCTTCTGGTCGAGGGCGACAACCTCTTCAGGATGGTTGACGCGGCCCCAGCTGAGGTCTGTGATGTGGATGAGACCGTCAACACCACCGAGGTCAACGAATACACCGTAAGAAGTGATGTTCTTGACGGTACCTTCGAGAACCTGGCCTTTCTCGAGCTTGCCGATGATCTCAGCCTTCTGGGCCTCGAGTTCAGCCTCGATGAGAGCTTTGTGGGAAACTACGACGTTGTGGAATTCCTGGTTGATCTTGACGATCTTGAACTCCATAGTGGTATCAACGAACTGATCGTAGTCGCGGATAGGTTTGATGTCGATCTGGGAGCCAGGGAGGAAGGCCTCGATGCCGAATACGTCGACGATCATACCGCCTTTCGTTCTGGTCT
>JAKSJS010000112.1 GCA_024398155.1 Bacteroidales bacterium
CCTCTCGTAGGCGCTCATAGTCCTTGCGTCGATCTTGGAGGCGCAGACGGCCCTCTTCTCGCGGAGAGTCTCCTCCTCCTTGGAAGTGGCCTCGACGATGCCGGCGAGATCGATTCTCTTGGCCTCGAGGTCATCGTTCTTGATAGTGAGATGGTCCTTTACGACCTCGAGCTCCATCTTCTTGGCAGCTATGGTCTCCTTGGCCTCGCCTATTCTCTTCTGGGCGATCTGGATGAGGAGGTCCTGGTTCTCTATCTCCTTGTTGAGGGAGTCGAACTCACGGCTGTTGGTGATATTGTTGACCTGGCCCTGGTACTTGTCGAGAAGGGCGCTTGATTCCTGGATGTTGAGGGTGTACTCGCTGATCGAAGCAGTGAGCTCGGCTATCGTGGCGTTGATAGCGGCTTCCTTTACCTTGAGGGCCTCGATCTCGTTCTCGAGGGTCTCTACCTCGAGAGGGAGCTCGCCACGGAGCTGGAGGATCTTGTCGATGGCAGAATCAGCTTCCTGGAGGCGATAGAGGGTCTTGAGCTTTTCCTCGACGCTGATATCGGAATCCGCAAAGCTTTTCTGGATTGAAACGAAGGTCTCCCTCTGGTCTATGGGAGTTTCGATTTTTTTAGTCTTTTTTGCCATATTTTCTATCTAGTCTTTGTTATTTTACGAAGTAAAAGCGAATAAGCCCGCAAATGTAGTCAAATTTTGCGGATAACCTACAATGATTTGCGTATTTCGGCAAGTTGGGAGCGTATATCCTTGAGACTGTCGAGTATCTGGACAGGCGCTTCGATGCCTTTGGCGTCGGCGGCCATGCGTTTTGCGGCGCCGTCGAGGGTCATTCCGTTCTCCTTGACAAGGAAATGGATCTTCTTCAGGGCCTCGATGTCCGAGGGGGTGAACTGGCGGTTTCCCTTGGTCGTTCTAGTAGGCTTGATGAAGCGGGGGAAGGAATTCGCCCAGAAGCGTACGAGGGAAGTGCTCTCGCCGAGGATTTCGGCGACTTCCCCGATAGTGTAATAGATTTTCTCCATATATAGTCAGTTGTTGTTTAATCCATTGATTGTCCGGTACTTGCGGCTATAATTCTCATCTTTTCGTAGTCCTCGGGAGAGATGTCTCCGAGGACGTAGTCGACAGGGTCGAGGGCGAGGGTGTCGCGCCATACTTCATAGTGGAGATGGGGCGCGTAGGTATTGCCGCTCATGCCCACATAACCGATTATGTCGCCCTTCCTGACGCTCTTTCCCTTCACCGCCTTGATGCCGCTGAGGTGGGCACCACTCGTCGACTCTCCGCCGGGGTGGCTTATCACGACCACGTTGCCGAGGCCCTTGCCGGAGCGGATGAGCTCGGTGACGACGCCGGCGGCGGAGGCGCGGACGGGCGAACCGGTCGGGCACAGGAGGTCAAGGCCGTTGTGGGAGGTCTCGACCTTGTAGAAGGGGCTCATCTTCGTTCCCACAGACGCTCCGGTCCTTGCAAAGGAGAAGCCGTCGACAGGCATGCCGAGAGGCGGGAGAGCCTGGGAGCGGTGGAGGCTGTCAAGGATAAGGCGGAAGTTCTCCTCGGTACGCGAGGCGGCCGCCTCGGTGCGGGCCATCTTCATCGCTGAATAGTCGAGTATCCTGTAGTCGGGAATCGAGTCCACACCGGCATAGAAATCCTCGGTGGAGACCCTCGAGGCGGCCGGGGCCGACGAGCGGAAGATGTCCTCGTAGATGCCTTCGTCGCGGACTTCCAGACCGAGTATCACATCCTCGAGAAGTTCCATCTTCTCCTCCATCACAGGGTAGTTCCTTGCGAGGGCGCGGTTCTCCCGGATGAGCGCCTTCTCGAGGTCGGTGCTCACGAAGAGACAGGCCACGACGTAGTATACTACAGCGAGCGAAATCGAGCCCAGAAGGTACCTGAAGAACGTTTTTACAACGTCCCACCAACCGGTTCCCTTCTTCTTGAACTCGAAGTTCTCGTCAAGTATGTAGTCCTTTCGTTTCACCTATTTCTTCTTTCTGTGGGAAGGATGGATATATTCTCCGGCGGTCTCGTTATGAGCCACTATCTGTTCGTATTCGCTGACCGGCATCTCGAGGTCCATGTAGTTCATCGGATTTACGTGGTCACCCTTGTAGATGACTTCGAAATGGAGGTGGGGGCCGGTCGATTTTCCGGTATTTCCGCTCTCTCCGATGCAGTCTCCCCTCTTGACCTTCATGCCCTGGGCGACAGAGATGTACTTCATGTGGGCATAGCGGGTCTTGTAGCCGAAGCCGTGGTCTATGACGACGGAATGACCATAACCGAAGAGTTCGAAGCGCACGTCGCTCACGACGCCGTCGCCTACGGCATAGACGCGCTGACCGGGCTTCATCGAGAAGTCGACTCCGGTATGCATCTTCGTGTAGTGGTAGTGGGGATCGACCCTACGGCCGAAGGGGCTGGAGATATGATAGTTGGCTCCGGGAGAGAAGGGCGGGATCGCGGGGATGCAGGAGACCATGTCGCCCGCACGGCGGGCCATCAGTCCGACCTCGTCGAAGGACTTGGACTGGATGTAGGCCTTCTTTGTGAGCATGTCGAGACGCGTGACCTCGCCCTTGAGGAGGGCGGAGTGCTCGAAGCCGTCGAGGTCCTCGTAGCGGTTCACTCCGCCGAGGCCCTCGTCCCTTATCGCGGCGGGGATGGAGTTCATTCCGAATACCGACCTGTAGACGTCCTCATCCTTCATTTCAAGGGCGTCCAGGGCCGTTTCGTAAACGTCGAGCTTATGGGAGACGAGCTCGTATTTCGAGAGCAGCTCGGCGTTCTTGCGCTTGAGGAGGGTGGTCTTCACGAGCTCAAGCCCGAAGACATCGGTGTAGAGCCATAGATAGAAGAAGAACATAAGTACACTTCCGAGCGCGAGCAGCGTCGTCCTGGCGAAGACGCGGCTGCGGGATATCTTCGTCAGCTCGTAATTGAGCGTCTCGGGATTGAGTATGTACTTTCTTGCTTTCTTCACAACCTGCAAATATACAACTTTTTAGCAAATGTCACTTAAAGTTGGCCCGCCATAATCCATTTCATTTTTCCAAACTTTTGTCGTACCTTTGTCGATTGCGCGCGTACGTGCGCCTTGAACAAGGAAATAAGACAAATAAACAATATGATGACATCAAAAGAAATAAGGAAAGCCTTCCTTGATTTTTTCGCCTCAAAAGGCCACCAGGTCGTTCCCTCAGCGCCCATCGTTGTGAAGAACGACCCCACCCTCATGTTCACCAACGCCGGCATGAACCAGTTCAAGGACTGGTTCCTCGGAAACTCGACCCCCAAGTATCCCCGCGTATGTGACTCCCAGAAATGTCTCCGTGCGAGCGGCAAGCACAACGACCTCGAGGAGGTCGGCCACGACAGCTACCACCATACAATGTTCGAGATGCTCGGCAACTGGAGCTTCGGCGACTACTTCAAGACCGAAGCGATAGACTGGGCCTGGGAACTTCTCACCGAAGTCTACAAGATCAACCCCTCGATACTTTACGCCACCGTGTTCGAGGGCAGCGCCGAAGACGGGACCAGCCTTGACGAGGAAGCCCGCGAGGCATGGAAGAAGCACCTTCCCGCCGACCACATCATCCTCGGCAACAAGCACGACAACTTCTGGGAGATGGGTGATACCGGCCCCTGCGGTCCCTGCTCCGAGATCCACGTCGACCTCCGCAGCGACGAGGAGAAGGCAAAGGTTCCCGGCGCCGAGCTCGTCAACCAGAGCGACCCTCTCGTAATCGAGATCTGGAACATCGTCTTCATGCAGTTCGAGAGGAAGGCCGACGGCCACCTCGAGAACCTCCCCAACAAGAACGTCGACACCGGAATGGGCTTCGAGCGCCTCTGCATGACCCTCCAGGGCAAGAAATCCAACTATGACACCGACGTCTTCACCGGCATGATCTCGAAGATCGAGGAACTCTCCGGTCACAAATACCATGAGAACAAGGACATCGAAGTCGCCATGCGCGTCGTCGCCGACCACATAAGGACGATAAGCTTCTCCATCGCCGACGGCCAGCTTCCTTCCAACGTCAAGGCCGGCTACGTCATCCGCCGTATCCTCCGCCGCGCCGTCCGCTACGGCTACACCTTCCTCGGCTTCAATGAGCCCTTCCTCTGCCGTCTTGTCCAGCAGCTTGTCGACGACATGGGTGAGTTCTATCCCGAGATCGTCGCCCAGCAGCCCCTCGTCGAGAAGGTCATCCGCGAGGAGGAGATGGCTTTCCTCCGCACCCTCGACCGCGGCATGAAACTCATCGACCAGATCATGGAGAAATCCGCCGCCACAAAGGTCATCAAAGGCGAGGACGCCTTCGTCCTCTATGACACCTACGGCTTCCCCATCGACCTCAGCCAGCTCATCGCTTCCGAAAAGGGCTACACTATCGATATCGACGGTTTCAACGCCGAGCTCCAGAAACAGAAGGAAAGAGCCCGCAACGCTACAGCCATCGAGAACGGCGACTGGATCGAGTTCGTCCACTGCGACGGCGTCGAGTTCCTCGGCTATGACGTGACCGAGGTCGAAGGCGCACGCCTTGCACGCCACCGCACGGTAAAGGCCAAGAACAAGGAGCTCTTCCAGCTCGTCTTCGACAAGACTCCCTTCTACGGCGAGATGGGTGGCGAGGTAGGCGACACAGGCTACATCGTCTCCGCCTCCGGCGAAAGGATCAATATCGTCAACACCGTAAAGGAGAACAACCTTACCATACATATCGCAGAAAGCATCCCCGAGGACTGCGAAGGTCCCTTCACCCTCGTCCTTGACGCAGAAAGAAGGCAGAAGATCGCAAACGGCCACTCCTGTACCCACCTTCTCCACCAGGCTCTCCGCGAGATCCTCGGAACCCATGTAGAGCAGAAAGGCTCCTATGTATGCGACAAATACTTCCGCTTCGACTTCTCCCACTTCGAGAAGATGAGCGACGAGCAGATAAAAGCCGTCGAGAGACGTGTGAACGACCTCATCCGCGCCAACTATCCCCTCATCGAGAACCGCGAGGCGACGATGGACGAGGCCAAGGCGATGGGCGCCATGGCTCTCTTCGGAGAGAAGTACGGCGACAGGGTACGCGTCGTCAAGTTCGGCGACTCGATAGAGCTCTGCGGCGGCTGCCACACCTCCGCCACCGGCAACATCGGTTACTTCCGCATCTCCTCCGAGAGCGCTGTAGCCGCCGGTATCCGCCGTATCGAGGCCCTTACCGGAGCCGAGGCTGAGAACGCTGTAAGCGCCATGGAGGAGACCCTCCGCGCCGCGAAAGCCTTCTTCAACAATGTTCCCGACCTCACCGGAGCAATCCAGAAGATGATAGCCGAGAACGAGAGCTATAAGAAACAGGCTGAGGAAATCCTCAAGGAGAAGACCCTCGCCCTGCGCGACTCCCTCCTCGCCTCAGCAAAGGACAACGGCGGAATCAGACTCGCCGTCGTCGACACTCCCGTCAATCCCGCCATGCTCCGCGGCGCAGCCCAGATGCTCCTCAAGGAAGAGAAGCTTGCGATAGTCGGAGCCTTCGAGTTCGAAGGCAAGCCCCAGCTTCTTGTGATGTACTCGGCCGACCTCGTCGCCGGCGGCAGGAATGCCGGCGCCGACATCCGTCCGGCCGCGAAGAACATCCTCGGCGGTGGCGGCGGACAGCCCGGCCTCGCGACTGCCGGCGGAAAGGACGTCTCAGGCCTTAAGGCCGCCCTCGATGCCCTCGTAGCTGCCGCAACGAAGTAATATCCATAAGGGGATGAAGAGGCTCGACAGATACATACTCATGTCGTTCATAGGACCGTTCATAGCGATCCTGCTGATTGTCGTCTTCATCCTCATGATGCAGTTCCTTTGGCTCTACATCGACGAGCTCGTCGGCAAGGGCCTCGGAATCAAGGTCATCCTCGAGTTCCTCGGATGGGGATGCGCGACGCTCCTGCCGCTGTCCCTGCCCCTTGCCGTCCTCCTCTCGTCAGTCATGACGATGGGATCCCTCGGCGAGAACAACGAGCTGCTCGCAATAAAGGCGGCCGGCGTCTCCCTCGCGAGGATACTCCGTCCCCTCATGATAAGCTCCTTCGTGATTGCGATCGGGACCTTCTTCGTGACGAACAACCTCGTGCCCGTGGCGTACAACAACATCTATACGCTGAGGGACGACATCGGACGAACGAAGGAGGAGATCAAGATACCCGACGGAACCTTCTACGACGGTATCGACGGCTATACCCTGAGGGTCGAGAATACGGACCAGGAGACCGGCATGATGCACGGCATGATGGTCTACAGCCATGCCGGCAAACGCGGCAACGTGAGCCTCACGATTGCCGACTCCG
>JAKSJS010000113.1 GCA_024398155.1 Bacteroidales bacterium
ACCACCTGCTCGACGAAGCGACCCCCGTCGAGAGCGAGCCGAGGTGGATCCCTTATGCAAGCGAGATCAGCGGAGTCAGGGAAATCCGTCCCGTCGTCTACCGCTCCGGCATAATCCGAAGCGGAGAGAACATCCAGGGCGTCATGTTCAAGGGAGACGCGGAATATGCTCCCGCCGACACCTCCCTGAGCCTTCCAGTCGCCATCCCCTCACGCCTTGCCGGCATGCTCGGCCTCAAGGTCGGCGACCCCATGACGACCTACTTCGTCGGCTCCAAGGTCAAGGCCAGGAAATTCACGGTTGACTCCATCTATGACAGCGTCCTCGACGCGGACGACAAGATAGTCGTCAGATGCGCGATCGCAGACCTCCAGCGGGTGAACGGATGGGACGGGACGAAAGTCTCCGGCTTCGAGGTTCTCGCCGACATGAAGATTGCCGCTAATCCCCGCGCCCTCAGCCGCCTCAGCGGCGAGGTCGGCTTCGCGGTCAACACCCATATCGACGAAGACAGCGAGACTCCGGTCTACGCCTCGAGCCTCTCCGACAAATACCCCCAGCTCTTCGACTGGCTGGACCTTCTCGACTTCAACGTCCTCTTCATATTGATCCTCATGACGATAGTCGCAGGCTTCAACATGATCTCCGGACTCCTCATAATGCTCTTCGAGAACATCTCCACAATAGGTCTCCTCAAAGCCCTCGGCATGACCGACAGGTCGATAGCCAAGGTCTTCCTCGCCTCCTCGTCCTCCCTTGTCCTGAAAGGTATGGCCATCGGCAACGCTTTGGCGCTGCTTTTCTGCCTCTTCGAAGGCATGACCCACGCCCTGAAGCTCGACCCGGCGAACTACTTCGTGCCGTTCGTCCCGGTCGATGTCAACATCTGGATGATTCTCGCCGCCGACATTGTCGCCTATCTCGTGATAATGGTCCTCCTCCTCATCCCCTCCCTCTTCATCTCCAAAGTCGATCCCGCCCAGACCGTCCGTGTCGAATAAGCCCGGCCTTCTCTGCCAGTCAACTCACATTACGAAAATCATTTAACTCAAACCTTCTTTGTATGACTATCGTTAGGAAGAAAAACAGTTGGACTATTGTCATTGTCACTATAGCTGTTACTATGTTCTGCACAAGCTGCGAAGTACGGCAAAAAAGAAAAATAGAATCCGAAGCAGCACGGGCTGATACCGTTGCAGTGAAGAATGAAAATAACGCAGAGTCCACAGGCTCCACTTATGTTGTCATGGATGGCACTGATGACTATTTCATGAATGTGATAACGCAAGGTACTGTCGAGATGATATATCCGATGCCATGGAATTATGATGTGGATGATTACGGGAAGCGACTCTGTAAAGCGATTGACAGATGGCAGAAACGTTATTCCATCGCCGACGAGATATCCATTCAATATGTCACGGGCTCTAGTAAAGGGCCGGAGATTTCTGCAGAGTTTTGTCTGGGACCTTATAAGACAACATTGGAACTCAGGATGGGCATTGTCCCACCCCTTGAAATCAATGACGTCATTGAATCCCTCAATCAATTGTACAGCTACTGCGTGCGAAGATACCACACAGGAAAGCAGTTAAGGAAAATACTGCGAAAGAAAGGTGAGGTTGATCTTGAATACGACCTCTCCCAAAAGGAATGGGAGTCATTTGGTGATACTTACGAGTAACTTGGAGTTTGTCGCCGGTATCCTTAAAGACCGGATCGGGCGGTTATGTCCAAGTCTTGTGCTGGATGAATGGATCGAGGACTATTCGATTGAGCTCAGGCTCTCCTGGCTCAGTTCCAAGGGAACTATCGTCTTGTCAATTTTCCGTCCGTATTTGGTCAAGGTTACAATAAGGTATAATCCATTGCCCGTTGTAGGAATACTGCGATATGGGATGCTGATCTCTTTCACTCCAGGGCCATCTATGGATCCTGACCCGAGAATTGTTCCGGCCTTGTCTTTAACCTGATATATGACTGAGGATGGTGGGCTACACGCGGGCTTCGCGGAAGACTTCGGCGATTGAGGGGAATGTGTTTTTGAGGAAAGGGGGAAGGCTGGAGCGGGCGACCCATGCGGCCTTCGAGATGTCCTCCTCGCGCTGGGGGGTGAGGTCGGTGGGGTCTGTGTAGAGCATGTCGTACCACCAGGTGTGCTTGAGGTGCCAGATACCGTTCCTTTTATAGGTATGGTCCGTAATGCAGATGAGGTCGCGGAGCTGGAGCTTGTCGATGCCGGTTTCTTCCTGGACTTCCCTCAATGCGGTAGTTTCTATAGGTTCACCGGGCTCCTGATGGCCTTTCGGAAGGTCCCAGAGGCCGTTCCTGTTGATGAGGAGATAGTCTCCCCTCCTGTTGGAGACAAGCCCGCCACCGGCGCTGACTTCCTTGAACTCGCCTGAGAAGAGACGGTAGGTCGCTTCGATGTCATCAGTCGGGATGAAGACCCTCGAGAGCTCGCCGGAGGCCTCGAACATCTCGACGAAGGAATGGATCGCGTCGGCTGACGTCAGGAGGAAACGGACTGCGTTGGGATCCTCGAGGGACTCGTCATCCGGCGCACATATTATGACAGCGCGGTTTTCGAAATATATCTTGTGCATTAAATTTGCTATCTTTGTCTTCCGGTATGCAAATATAAAGGTTTTATGGTAAAATATGAAAGCAAGAAAGGCGTTGTGAGCCGCCCTCCCTATGAGCTCTATATGGCCTTTGTCGACATGAGGAACTTCCAGCAGATGCTTCCCGAGGACAAAAAGTCCATTGTCACGGCCGACTACGACACAATATCCGCGACTGTCCAGGGCTACACGATAGGAGCGAAAGTCCACTCCCGCACTCCTTATTCAAAGATCGAACTTGTCGACTGGGGCGCGCCGTTCGGCTTCCATGTGACTTTCCGTTTCGACTCTGTGGGACTTCCGGACAAGACCGAATTCTCGATAGAGGTCGAGGCGGACCTCAACTTCATGATGAAGATGATGCTCGGGGGCAAGATCAAGGAGGCCCTCGACAAGGTCGTCGACTCGCTCGTCGCTATGAGCGAAGGCCGCATGCCCGAAGGCGTCGACCTCGACACCTTGAGAAAGAACGGATTCAACATATAATAGGGAAAGAATGGATTTCAGAGCCGAGTTCATAGAACTGCTTTCCGAGGCGATAGGCAGCGAGCGCGTTCCGAAGGCCCTGGAAGGCCTTTCGGAGAGCGCGTCAGTCTCCGTACGCCTCAATCCCCTGAAATGTGAGGGAGTCCATCTCCCGATACTCGAAGGTGCGGTTCCCGTACCCTGGAGTCCCTATGGCTACATGCTCAGGGAAAGACCTGTCTTCACCCTCCATCCCCTTTTCCACAGCGGAGTCTACTATGTCCAGGACTCGTCGGCAATGTTTGTCGGCGAAGCGTTCCGCAGGATGCTCCATAAAGTCGGCCGGCCGGAGGGAAGGCCGCTGCGCGTGCTCGACCTCTGTGCGGCGCCCGGCGGAAAGACCACCGACCTTGCCGCCTCGCTCCGGGAGGTATGCGGCGAGGGCTTCATCCTCGTTGCAAACGAGGTGATGAAGGCCCGTGCCGCCGTGCTCGCCGACAACGTCGCCCGCTGGGGCGACCCGAATGTCGTCGTCTCGAACGCCGACCCTTCCCGTTTTGCCCGTCTCGAAGGATTCTTCGACGTGATTGTCGCCGACGTCCCCTGTTCGGGCGAAGGGATGTTCCGGAAGGACGGGGAGGCGCTTGATGAATGGTCGCCCGGGACCGTCGATCTCTGCGCCCAGCGCCAAAGGAGGATAATCGGTGACGTATGGCCCGCGCTGGCCCCGGGCGGAGTCCTCATATACTCGACATGCACCTTCAACAGGTTCGAGAATGACGGGAATGTCCGTTGGATCGCCGACAGCCTTGGGGCTGAAGTATATGATCCCGGACTTGATTATGAAGGAGTGATAAAGACCGGCTGCGGCTACAGCCTCGTCCCGGGATTCGTACCCGGAGAAGGCCAGTACTGCGCCGCCCTGGTAAAGGAAGGCGGCGTCCCGGCCGCCCCGCTGAAGCCCTTCAAGCCGGAAAGGAGCCCTTTGGCCGGAAACTTGTTCTCCATACCCGTAGCGCTCAAGGCTAAAGGCGCCATGACGGTGGCCACTCCCCTTTCGATTGCCGCGGAAGTCCAGGCCGTCGCCGCTTGCACCGGGCTCATCTCCTCTGGATTCGCCGTAGGGGAAATCAAGGGAAAGGACCTCGTTCCAGACGAAGACCTCGCCCTCTCGGCGGGGCTTCTCCGCGGAAGCTTCCCCGAAGCCGGAGTGGACAAGCCGACAGCGCTCGCCTACCTCCACAAGGATGCGGTAGTACTCGGGGCGGACATGGCCCGCGGCATAGTGCTCCTCACCTACAAGGGCGTACCGCTCGGATTCGTGAAGAATCTCGGCAACAGGACAAACAACCTCCACCCGATGTCAAGGAGGATAAGAATGGACATCAAGTAGAGTTATGAAAAGAATCATTTGCGCAGCCCTCGTCGCCATATCGATGTCGATTTCACTTGGAGCCCAGAACGACTTCAAGGCCCGCTATGACCGTCTCGTAGCCAGAGGCGGAGCGGCCGGTCTCGGCGTCGAGACGCTTCTCGACAGCTGGGGGGCCGCCGACTCCCTTTCGATAGATTACCTCAAGGCCCGTTCCGACTTCTATTACGTGAAGTCCATGTCCACCGAAGTGGTTGTCAAGCCTACGAAGAAATATCTCGGATGCGACCCGATCTTCGAGCTCAAGGACTCGACCGGCACCCCGCAATACTACTATCAGGAAACGATGTACGACGAGAGGACAATCGGGGAATCCCTCAGGTGGATAGGCTTTGCTATCGAGAACTACCCGACAAGGCTCGACCTGAGGATAGACCGCATAACTACCCTCGTCGGCTATGAGAAGGAGAGTCCCGACATGGCGACCACCGAACTCATGAGGCTCATAGACGACCATTTCCGCAAAAGAGTCGTCTGGGACCTCCCGGGAGCCGACAAGGTCGATGACGGCTACTTCGCCGACATAATCCAGGAATACTGCTACACATTCTACTCAATCGCTTCGGTGTCCTCCCAGGAAGCCTTCCGCAAGATTTCCGAAAAGATGAACTCCCTTTGCCCCAAGGAGACGATGTTCATCGACAATCTCGGCTCCTACTACACAGTCAGCAAAGACTACAAGACTGCTCTCAAATATTACGGCAAGTCCCTGAAGATCAAACCTGACGACCTTACTGCAATACGCAACTCCGTCGTCATCACAACCCGCCAGAAGGACAATAAAAACCTTCGCAAATATCTCCAGATGCTCGAGAAATACGGAAACGAAAACGAGAAGATCCAGGCAAAAGTCCGCCTCGAAGCCTTGAAATAGTGAGATTTTCGTCCTAAGGCGAAACAATTTCAAAATATTTCGGTATAACAAATAACGGCTGTGTGTTTTACAGCCGGTTTTTTCGTGTGCTGAAAACAAACTTAAGGAATAGATATGAAACTTTCGCAATTCCAGTTCGACCTTCCCGCTGACAGAATAGCCCAGGAACCCACAAGATGGCGTGACGAGTGCAGGATGATGGTCCTCCACAAAGACACCGGAGAGATCGAGCACAAACTCTTCAAGGACATAATCAATTATTTCGGCAAGGGCGACACTTTCGTCCTCAACAACACAAGAGTGTTCCCCGCACGTCTCTGCGGCAACAAGGAGAAGACAGGAGCCACGATCGAGGTCGTCCTCCTCAGGGAGCTCAACCGCGAGCAGAGGCTCTGGGACGTGATCGTCGACCCCGCAAGGAAGATCCGCATAGGCAACAAGCTCTATTTCGGAGATGACGAGAGCCTTGTAGCCGAAGTCATCGACAATACGACTTCCCGCGGACGTACCCTCCGCTTCCTCTTCGACGGACCGTATGACGAATTCAAGGAAGCCCTTTTCGCTCTTGGAAAGACCCCTATCCCGACATGG
>JAKSJS010000114.1 GCA_024398155.1 Bacteroidales bacterium
CCTCACTGACAGAGCCAGAATCTGTAGTGCTACCATTACACCATATCTCAATATGTTCCCGATTTGGGATTGCAAAAGTATGCAATTTTTCGCTACTCGCAAAAATTTTTTCAAGAATTTGCAATATTCTTCGCAACTTTACGTTCCGATAGGATTAAATGATGGACAAAAAGCAGCTGAGAAAGGAAATCGCGGCGAAGAAAGCCGCCCTCACGCCCGCCGCAAGGCTGGCGGAGGAGGCGGCGATATGGGCCGCAGTCGAGTCTCTGGACGGTTTTGCCAAAGCCTCGGCAGTACTTCTTTACTGCTCGCTTCCCGACGAGGTGTCTACCGGAGATTTCATCCGGAAGTGGCACCATCAAAAGCGGATCATCCTCCCGCTCGTCTCGGGAGACACCTTATTATTAAAGGAATATGTCCCGGAGAGGACCCATCCCGGATACAAGTCTATCATCGAGCCGGACGAAGACCTTCCCGACATCGACCCCGCCGTTATCGACCTGGCCATCATCCCCGGAGTCGCCTTTGACCGCAAAGGGCTCCGCCTCGGCCGCGGCAAGGGCTTCTACGACCGGCTTCTGCCGGCCCTCGCCTGCCCCACCCTCGGCGTCGCCTACCGCTGCCAGCTTCTGGAGGCCCTTCCCTCCGACCCCTGGGACCGAAAAGTCTCCCTCGTTATTACTGCTGATTGATTTTTTTCATATATTTGTACTGACCAATCATCGGACAACCCAATTAAACAATAAACATCATGATTGCAAAAATCGTTTACATCCTCGGTGTCATCCTCGCCATCTGGTGCGTGCTCGACATCCTCAAGAAAAACTGTGACCTCGTAAAGAAGATCCTCCTCATCATCCTTGTTCTCGTAACAAGCTGGGTAGGTGTCTGCCTCTACTATTTCTGGCTCCGCAACAAGATCAACTAATCTGACAGCATGACTGCTTTGATAATAATAGCGGTTGTCGCCGCCCTCGTGCTCTGGTTCATCAGCGTCCAGCGCAAGCTCGTCAATGTAGACGAGATGTGCAAGAACTCCCTGAGCCAGATAGGCGTCCAGCAGTCAAGCCGCTGGGACGCCCTCACAGCCCTCGCCGAACTCGTAAAGTCCTACAACGAGCATGAGTACAAGACCCTCATGGACGTGATCGCCATGAGAAAGCCTACCGACGGTACAAGCTCCGTAGAGGACGTCGAGGCCCAGGAAAAAGCCATCTCCGGCGCTATCAGACAGATAAACGTCGTAGCCGAGCAGTATCCTGACCTCAAGGCCAACGAGAACTACGCCAAGGCCATGGACAGCGTCAATACCTATGAGAACCAGGTCCGCATGAGCCGCATGGTCTACAACGACAGTGTCACCAACTACAACAGGATGATACGTCAGATTCCCGACTCGTTCGTTGCCTCTATCCTCCATTTCGCAGAGCGCAAGTATCTCGAGGTCGAACAGCAGAAGACCTCCATGCCCTCAATGAAGATCTAACGGCTGATGAAGCGGCTACTTACAACTATCATAATGGCGGCAGTCCTCGGGATTGCCGCCTTTGCCTATGTGCCGGGCGTACATGACGTCAATATCGACGTTCTCCTTCTCGACGACGGAACGGCCTGCGTGACCGAAGTCTGGGACATTACGGCCTCGCAGGGAACCGAGTGGTACCTCGTCCGCGAGAACCTCGGCGAGATCTCGATCTATGATCTCGATGTCCGCGAGGGCTCCCGCGTCTTCATAAACGAAGGCTCGTGGAATGTCGACAGGTCCATCGATGCCAAAGCCGGCAGATGCGGCATAGTCCGCAAGAGCGGCGGCGTAGAGATATGCTGGGGTCTCGGGAGCTATGGCGACCATATCTTCGAAGTGTCCTACAAGATGAGCAATGCCGCCAAGTCGCTCGACGACTACGACATGTTCCATGTCCAGCTTGTCGGAGACCAGCTCTCCTCGGCCCCGGAGCATGTCAGGGCCACAATCCGCGTATCCGGCAAGGAACTCTCAACAGATATAGTCCGCATGTGGGGCTTCGGCTTCTACGGAGACTCCTCGATCGAAGACGGGGCGGTCGTGTACGAGAGTTCGGAAGCCTTCTCTTCGGAAAGCTCCCTCATAGCGCTCATCCGTTTCGACAAGGGTATACTCAATCCCACAAGCGTCAGGAAAGGCTCTTTCGAGGATGTCCAGAAAAAGGCTTTCAAAGGCTCTGAATACCAGGGTGAGAAGAACTTCTTCGAGAAAGTGCTGGACGCCATCCTCGCCTTCATCCGACAGATAATAGGCTATGTCCTTGTCTTCCTCGCCATGTTCATCCCCATCAAAGCCAACAGGGCAAAGATCAAGGATGTGCTCGGAGTGAAGAAGAAATCCGAGGTCATGTGGTCGCGCGAAGTCCCTTATGACGGTGACCTTGCCTCGACTGACTTCATCCTCGGCAAGGTCGGGGAGAAGCGTCAGGGCAACTATGTCGCCTCTGCCATAATCCTCAGGATGATCCAGAAAGGATGTCTCGCCGTACGCAAGGACTCCAAGGGCAAGACCGAGATTACCTTCAGCAATGAAGCTGCCCTCGAAGGCTTCGGAGCCGCAGAAAAGAAGCTCTGGTACTTCATGAAGGAAGCAAGTGGCGCCGATGAGGTCCTCCAGGACAAGGAGTTCAGCCGTTGGTCAAAGAACCATACGACGGCCATCAACAACTGGCTGAACGAACTTTCCGTCCAGGGCGACAGCGCCATCAATGCGAAAGGATACAAGGCCGGCGGCCACTATACGGCCGAAGGCCAGGCCGAGGCCCGCAAGGCCCTTGGTCTCAAGAAATTCCTCAGCGACTACACCCTGATCAAGGAAAGAGCCTCGAATGAGGTCGTCCTCTGGCAGGAATACCTCGTCTTCGGCGCGATGTTCGGCATAGCCGACAAGGTCGCAGCCGAGCTCAAGGACATCAATCCGACCATGTTCGAGGAGGCCGTCGTCTACGACTACGGCACCATGAGGAACGTAATCTACATGAGTGACAGCCTTGCCGGCTCGATAACGAACGCCAAGGCCCGTTACGACGCGGCCCACACCCCTTCAGCAGCCTCCTCCGGCGGCTTCGGCGGCCACACCTCCTTCGGCGGTGGCGGCGGCTTCTCCGGTGGCGGCCACGGCGGCGGATGCCGCTAGCCCGCTCCGCGGACGCGGCCCCGTGCCGCCCGCCCAAATGCGCTATCATGAGACATATTGCAATAGCTGCGCTGGCAGCAATTCTGGTGGTTGCCGGATGCAGGGAAAACATCGACAACCTCTCCGAAAGGGTATTCGAAGTTGCCCGGGAACAGGTCGCCTTCCAGGCGTCCCTCGTTCCCGAGGGCCGCTGCGCCACCACCATCAACAAGGAAGGGAAACTCCTGACAAGCGACAACTACTGGTGGTGTTCGGGCTTCTTCTCCGGAACATGCTGGCTTGTATACGAAGCTACAGGCGACGAGGCGGTCCGCGAGCTCGCCCGCGAGCGTACGGACTGCCTTGAGCCGCTGAAGACACGCACGGTTGACCATGACCTGGGCTTCCAGACAAACTGCAGCTTCGGCAACGCCCTGAGGCTCTGCCCCGAGACTGAAGACCATGACAGGGACGTCATCATAACGGCGGCGAACTCCCTTGCCAAGCGCTTCAACCCGGTTGTGGGCTGCACGCGCCGTTGGAACGGCGGCAACTTCAAGGTCATAATAGACAACATGATGAACCTCGAACTCCTTCTGAAAGGATATGAGCTCAGCGGGACCGACAGTCTCCGCACTATTGCCGTCTCCCACGCCGACAGAACCATCGAAAACCATTTCCGCGAGAATTACAGCAGCTATCATGTCCTCGACTACAACCCGGAGGACGGATCTGTAATAAGCCGCAAGACGGCCCAGGGATATTCCGACGGGTCCTCCTGGGCAAGGGGCCAGGCATGGGGGCTCTACGGCTACACGATGATGTACCGCTTTACCGGAGACGAGGACTACCTCAACCAGGCATGCAGGATTGCGGACTACATCATTTCCCGCCTGCCAGAAGACTATGTCCCTTACTGGGACTATGACGATCCCATACTTCTCGCCGGCAAGGCGTCCGGCGACCCGTCAAGCGCGGACTTCGTCCCGCGCGACGCCTCCGCCGGTGCGATAGCTGCCAGCGCCCTCGCGGAGCTGGGCGGCTTCGTCTCTGACAGGGCAAAATCCAGGGAATACAGGAAGGTCGCCGAGATGACGGTAAGGCAGCTCGCCTCGCCGGAGTACCTCGCCGAGCCCGGCACGAACGGCGGCTTCATCCTCAAGCACTCGACCGGCAGCAAGCCTGTCGGCTCTGAGGTCGACGTCCCTCTCAGCTACGCAGACTACTACTTCCTCGAAGCGCTTCTGCGCCTATAGCTTACGGTATATTTTATATCCGAGAGCCGCGATGAGGATGGACATCAGCGGGGAAAGGATGTTGAAGAAGCAATACGGGAGGTACTCGACGGTCGGGACATGAAGGACCGTCGACTGGGTCATTCCGCATGAATTCCAAGGAATAAGGACAGATGTGACTGTCGCCGAATCCTCGGCAGAACGGCTCAGGAGCCGTGTTTCATAGCCCTTTTCCTCGTACAGTTTCCTGTAGAGGTTACATACCAGTATAATGGAAAGATACTGGTCTCCCATTGCAAGGTTCGAGAAAATACCTGTCCCGACCGATGCCGAGACAAGCCCGGCGCGCGAGGACACGTGCTTTGTAAGGCTGTCGGTGAGGCTCTGTATCATGCCGCTGCCTTTGAGGGTACCCCCGAAGGCGGCGGCGCATATGATAAGGAATATGGTAGGCAGCATGCCGTTCATGCCATGAGTGGCAATCAGGGAGCTGAGCGCCTCTCCGACGCAGTCTATGCCGGTATCTCCGAAATATGTTATCATCAGGCCGCGGAAAGCCGTTCCGAAGGAAAAGGCTTCCCCGCCGGCCACCTTGAGGACGACTTCGGGCTGGGCTATGAGGGCAAGGATGCCGGCGGCCGCAGAAGAGATCAGCAGCGTAAGGAATGCCGGGACTTTCTTCACTATCATAACGAGCGTCAGGACCGGGACTATGAGCACCCAGGGGGTTATCCTGAAGTTGGCATTGAGGACGGCAATGACCTCGTCCGAACCGGCCGCAGGGCCGGACTTATGAAGCAGGCTCGCTGCAAGGAAGGCGACGAGGGCTATCACAAAGGAAGGTATTGTCGTTATCAGCATATACCTTATATGTGTGAAAAGTGGGGTCCCGGAAGTCGACGAGGCAAGTACGGTCGTATCGGAAAGCGGAGATATCTTGTCTCCGAAGTAAGCTCCCGAGATTATGGCACCCGCCGTCCATGCCGGAGAATATCCAAGGGCGTTTCCTATCGCGACCATCGCAACGCCTATGGTCGCCACCGTCGTCCACGAGCTGCCGGTCACAACGGATACAAGCGCACAGATAAGGCAGACGGCAAACAGGAAAATCGACGGCGAGATGCATTTGAGACCGTAACAGATGAAGGTCGGAACAATGCCGCTGACCATCCAGGAGCCGCCGATCATGCCTATCATCAGGAGGATCAGGATAGCGGAACCTATATTGTGGATGTTTTCACCTATCGCCTTCTCGAGTCTCTCCCACGGATAGCCGTAGACGAACATGGATATTGCAATCGTGATGCCGGCTGAGGCTATGAGGGCCACCTGGCTTCCTCCCAGAAGGGCGTCAGCCCCGAAGGCCCTTATCACGAGAGCCATTAGGACGACAAGCGCCGCTACCGGCACCAGGGAGATATACCACGAGGGGCTTGTCTTTTTCGAAAGGGGCTTCATAAGGACTGGAGCTGGAAACTGGATATGTGGGCTTTTTTACTGTAAACGAAAAAGCCTCTCATCACTGAGAGGCTCTGGAGCGGAAAACGAGACTCGAACTCGCGACCCCGACCTTGGCAAGGTCGTGCTC
>JAKSJS010000115.1 GCA_024398155.1 Bacteroidales bacterium
CTGCAACTGCTACCCAGAAGACCGTTGACGGTCCTTCCAAGAGAGACTGGAGAGGTGGCCGCGGTATCCTCGAGAACATCATCCCTTCATCCACTGGTGCTGCCAAGGCTGTAGGTAAAGTTCTCCCCGTTCTCAATGGCAAACTCACCGGTATGAGCCTCCGCGTTCCTACCTCTGACGTAAGCTTCGTTGACCTTACCGCCGAGCTCGCTACTCCTTGTACTTATGAGGAGATCTGCGCTGCTATGAAAGAGGCTTCCGAGGGTGAGCTCAAAGGTGTTCTCGGTTACACTGACGAGGCTCTCGTTTCCACCGACTTCCGCAATGACGCCCGCACTTCCATCTTCGACGTCAAGGCTGGTATCCAGCTCGATCCTACCTTCGTAAAGGTTTGCGCTTGGTACGACAACGAGTGGGGTTACTCAAACAAAGTTTGTGAAATGGCCCGCGTCATCACCAAATAAGTTTGATCCTTACAGACTATATCGAGCCGGCTCCTTTTTCGGGGCCGGCTTTTTTGTTGTATATTTGTCCTGAATAATAAAACGCACGCTTATGAAATCGGGATTTATATTTCTTATGGCGGCTTCTGCCTGCCTCGCCTCCTGCTCTTTGAACAATTCCGTCGAGGGCTACGTCATGGATGCCCTGGGCACCAGCGGTGTCCCCGGCATAGAAGTCCGGATGGGGCATCGGACGGCGGTCACTGACGCCACCGGACGATATTGCTTCGAGGGGAGAGTTCCGGCAATGAACCGCAGGCTTGTCCTGAACCTTGAGGACAGGACTGCCGAGTACGCTATATTGAAGAGCGATTTCGCCGACACATCCGTTGTGACCGTCCCTGACTTCTACAGCGGCTACGACATACGTAACGGCGTGAAGATCCAGAAGGTCGGCGACCTGTACAAGTATTTCCCCAAGCCTGTGACCGTCGAGGCTGTCCAGGGCCTTGCAATAGACGGCGACGAGATGTTCGTATTCTACAACAACGGCGGGTATGACTGCTACAACATGAAGACTTCGCGATATGAGTACAGCGGAGACATAGACCCTGAAAACCAGTACAGGCTCCACTGTAACGAGGCATTCTTCGGGCTCGAGAAGGCTTTTCCGGATTCCGAACATAACCTTGTATATATATCGGAATGCTCGACATACTTCAACGTATATCTTTACGACATCTCCAGCAAGGGCTCGACTCTCTACGGAACCCTTTCGATGCCTTATCCCATCCCGACCTCGTCATATTCGCTTGACGCGGAGAACCGCTATCTCTATGCCCACAATGACAACTGGATAAGGCGCTACCGCTTCCCCGAGCTCAGCGAGTTCAAGGACGGAGCTTTGACTCTGGAGCCGGAGGACTTCTATGGGGAAGTGAATTTCGAGCCATGGCTTACCATTCCCCAGGGGGCATGCGCACGCGGCCACAAGCTCTACATGCCCTCAGGATGGCCTTCCAACCATTGCTACATATATGTCTATGACTTTGACAAGGAGACGGTCGAACTGGTCGATATCCAGGACTTCGGCATCGAACCCGAGGGCATCGACGAGGTTGGCGGTTGGTTCTACGTCGCATTCAACCATTGGGGCCGTGCAGTAGTCTACCGTTTCCAGTTCCCCGAAGACTGACCGGCTTCCCCGGAATCGTCCGCCCTCTGGTTTTCTGGCCCGGCATCAGCGTCACCTGAAGCCACCGGACGCCTCACGCCTTTAGCCGCCAAAAATCGAGTTGAAACGCAGAATGCGTATATGGCCGATTTTTTCTCAACTACTCTTCCGGGAACTGGAAGCGGTAGACGACCTCGAGGTTTGATTTGTTGAAGGCGACGTAGAACCAGCCGTCCGAGTAATCTATGCCTTCCGGCTCGATAGGCAGGAAAGGCATAGGGAAACGCCAAAGGGACTGGTCCGAGACGTTGAACACAAAAATGTAGTTGGGATATTGTAAATTGGCCCAGCCGCAAGGCATATACAGCTTTCCGTCATGGAAGCAGGAGCCCTGGGGCATCATGTCCGATGCCTCGAACCACCACCAGTCATAGGTCTCAGATTCGGATAGGGTATAGACGCCATCCGTATGCTCGCTGAAATCAGGGAAGCGATAACGGCATACCCATCCATTGTTGTGGGCATACAGATACATGTTCTCCGGATCTATCGTATAGGCGGAAGTCGGCATGGCTGCGGGAGGGTTGAGCTTCCCGACAAGGGTGCTGCCGTTTTCGTTGATGTCGTATATGTAAAGATTGAAGTCGGAGCTGCATTCTGCAGTGTACAGGAGGTTGTGCTCGGAGCTGTCGTTGAATTTTGAGGTGCCGAAGAAGGATTCGTTGCAGTGGAGACCGTACCTGTCATCAGGATCCACGTCACCGCTGTATAGGAATTTCATCCGCGCGATGTCGTAACAGTAATACCCGCCGTTGTTGTGGAAGACGAACATCTCGTCCCCGTCTATTGCGAGTCCCTGGACTGCCTCGCTCTTCCTTTTCGTACCGGAGGGGAGAAGATTGAACATCTCCCCGACTTTCTGGACCTTTACTCCGTCATGGACGTCATATCCGCTGTAGAAAGTCGGGACCGTAACTGTTCCGGTAGCGGAAAAATCAGCCTCCAGCACATCGTATTCCACATTCCTGTCCTCAAGTTCAAGAATTATCCGATAGTCACTGGGGCCTATCTTGCAGCCGTCGGTCCCGTTGACGAAGGAGTAGGAGCCGTCATCGGAGGTTTCAACCGTATAGTCGCCGAGTCTTATCCTGAGTCCTCCAACACCCTTCTCGCCGAGGGCGTCCATAACCTTCCCGCTTACTGCGAATCCGTAGAAATCCATATTCTCCACGATGTTAGCCTTAAGGGCAGTGCCGAAGTCTTCCTTTGACAGTTTTATGGTCCTGTCATGATAGCCGGCAGCCTTGAAGGACATCTCCACTTCTTCCCCGCTCTTGGGGAGGGCTACATAAGAAAACTGGAAGGCGCCCGACTTGGAAGAGACTGTCTTCTGGTCTAGATACGATATCTCGACATCCTGGAGGCGGCATTCGTTGTATCCTGTCACACGCCCTACAATGGCGCCATAAACCGTTTCTTCTTCGGGGACTACGGGAGGATCCACCGGAGTCACCGGATCGTCCGGAATCGGGTTGCAGGCGGCCAGAAGTACGGAACAGGAAAGAAGTAAAGCGTAAAATCTCATAGGCCTATATTTGTTCTGCTGTGAATACTTCCTTGCCGTTATGGACAGTGCGGAGGCACTTTCCGAAGACCTCGCGGCCTTCGAAGGGAGTGCTTCGGCCCATAGTCATGAACTTCGAAGGATCGACTTCGTAGGAGGCATCGAGATCGAATTCAGTCCAGTCCCCGAAGCCGCCGAGGCGGAACCTGTTCCTGGGGTTCGTACTCATGAGCTCGACGAGTCTCTCAAGGGAGAGGATGCCTTTCTTCACGAATTCAGTATACATCACAGGGAAAGAGGTCTCGAGACCGACAACGCCCATTGCGCTGTGTGCCAGTCCCTTGGACTTCTCCTCGATGGAGTGGGGGGCATGGTCGGTCGCGATCATGTCGATAGTGCCGTCAAGAAGTCCCTCGATGAGGGCCGAGCGGTCTTCTGCGGAACGGAGGGGCGGATTCATCTTGAAGCGGCCGTGCTCCTGAAGGTCGTCCTCGCAGAGGACTAGATAGTGGGGGCCGGTCTCGCAGGTGACATTGACACCGCGGGCCTTTGCACGGCGGATTATGTCGACACTTTCTTTCGTGGAGATATGGCAGACATGGTAGGCGCAGCCGGCACGGGCGGCAAGCTCCACATCCCTTTCTATCTGGGCCCACTCGCTCTCCGAGCAGATGCCTTTATGGCCGTGTTCCGCGGCATATTTTCCGTCATGGATGTAGCCTCCGCGCAGCAGCGAATTGACTTCGCAGTGCGCGGCAAGTATCTGGTTTTCAGCCGCAATGGCCTTCATCGCCTTATACATTACAGCCTCATCCTGGACTCCGCTGCCGTCGTCGGAGAACGCGACGCAGCGCCCCTTGAGGGCAGCGACGTCGACGGGCTCGAGGCCCTTGCGGCCGAGAGTGATCGAGGCGTAAGGCCGCACGTCGATCACGGCGTCGCGACGGATGATCGCGAGTTCCTCCTCGAGGTGTTCGACCGTGTCAGGTGCAGGGTTCAGGTTCGGCATCGGGCACACGCATGTGAAGCCGCCCGCGGCAGCCGCGCGCGAGCCGCTCGCTATGGTCTCCTTGTAGGAGTAGCCCGGCTCGCGGAAATGGACGTGGACGTCAGCCAGAGCCGGTATTCGGACAATGTTGCTCATATCATTCTTCAAAATCTCCCATAAAGTTACTCAAAAAATCCTCCTCTCCTCAAACCGCCGTACCAAAAAATTGAAAAAATTCTATCAGATATGTCATACTTCCCACAAGGAAGTGATGTTCAGGGGAGATCGTTGCAGCACCTTAAATCGAGTTGACAGCTGGAAGGGCATCTGGGGGCGATTTCTTGTCAACTCGATTTTCGGCGGTTCCGGCCTGAAGAAAGAATGGGAATAGGAGGCGGAATCCACAAAAATTATTATTTTTGTAGGATAAACGCTAAAACTTTATGGACGAGAAGAAAACCTGCCTTTACGACAAGCATGTCGCTCTTGGGGCCCACATGAGCCCTTTCGGCGGATTCATAATGCCGATACAGTATTCCACAATCACGAACGAACATATCGCGGTCCGCGAAAATGTCGGAGTCTTCGACGTAAGCCATATGGGCGAGTTCTTCGTCAAGGGGCCTGATGCTGAGAAGTTCATCCAGCACATCTTCACGAACGACATTGCCGGTATGCCCGCGGGAAAGATCCTTTCTGGCATGATGTGCTATGAGGACGGCGGTGTTGTCGACGACCTTCTCGTCTACAAGGAGAAGGCTGAGGACGAGTACCTTCTCGTCGTGGATGCCGGCAACATAGACAAGGATTACGAGTGGGTCTCCAAACAGATCGAAGGCTATGACTGCGTATGCCGTAACGAGTCTGAAAACTGGGGCGAGCTTGCTGTCCAGGGGCCGAATGCCGAGAAGACCGTAGTGGAGCTCTTCGGTCTTGACTTCGCAAAGGATCTTACCTTCTATACATATTGTGACACCCTTTACAACGGCAAACGCCTTATCGTGAGCCGTACCGGATACACAGGAGAGGACGGGTTCGAGCTGTATTGCGATTCCGGGTCCATAAATGAGATGTGGGATAGGATGATTGCGGCGGGCGTCGCTCCCTGCGGCCTTGGATGCCGCGACACGCTCCGCTTCGAGGCCGGCCTTCCCCTCTACGGCGACGAGCTCTCTGCCGAGATAAGCCCCATCATGGCGGGCCTCGGAATCTTCTGCAAGCTCGACGCCAAGGACTTCATAGGCCGTGACGCCCTCAAGGCCCAGAAGGAGAACGGACCCGCGAAGAAACTCGTCGGAATTGAGATCGAGGACCGCGCGATTCCCCGTGCCGGCTATCCTGTCGAGCTCGAGGACGGAACTGAAGTGGGAGTCGTCACAACCGGCTACCACTCGATATCCCTCGACAAGTCGGTATGCTTCGCTCTCGTAAACAAGGAGTACTCGGGTCTCGAGACCCCTCTCTGGATCCACATCAGGAAGAAGGTCTTCCCCGGCAAGGTCGTAAAGAAACGTTTCTACCAGACTAATTACAAAAAATAAACAGATATTATGGCAAAGATTGAAGCAGGACTCCTCTACAGCGAGTCACACGAATGGGTCAGAGTCGAAGGTGACGAGGCCTACATCGGTATCTCCGATTTCGCACAGGAAGAACTCGGTGACATATCCTATGTCGATATGCCCGAAATTGACGATGAGATCGAG
>JAKSJS010000116.1 GCA_024398155.1 Bacteroidales bacterium
CGAGCTGCTCGGGACTAAACGCTTCGAGCTGGAGGTCGGCGTAGTCCCCGCCGACGAGAAGGTCGAGACCAAATACATGCCCCAGGAACAGGCTGAGGCCATGATCAAGGACCACCCCGAGCTCGGGAATTTCCTCAATGCCCTTGACGCCACGATAAAGTAAAGAAAGATGAGTTCATTCGTAATAGAAGGAGGCCGCAAGCTCAGCGGCTCGATACGCCCCCAGGGCGCCAAGAACGAGGCGCTCGAGGTCATCAGTGCAATCCTCCTGACCGGGGAGGAGGTGACGATAGACAACATACCCGAGATACTTGACGTAAAGAACCTGATCATCCTTCTCGAAGGCATGGGTGTCAAGGTGACCCGCAACGCCAAGGGCAACTATACCTTCAAGGCCGACGACATCGACGAGGAGTACATCGAGAGCTACGACTTCGTCCGCAAGTGCGCCTCGCTGAGGGGCTCGGTGATGGTCGTAGGGCCTCTCCTTGCCCGTTTCGGCCACGCCTTCTTCCCCAAGCCCGGCGGGGACAAGATAGGCCGCAGAAGGGTTGACACCCATATCCAGGGCATGGTCAACCTCGGAGCGAAGCTCGATTATGACGAGGACAAGAAGGCCTTCTCGCTCACAGCCCCCGAAGACAATCTCAAAGGTACATACATGCTCCTCGACGAGGCGTCGGTAACCGGCACGGCCAACATCCTGATGGCCTCCGTCCTCGCCAAAGGGCAGACGACGATATACAATGCCGCCTGCGAGCCCTACATCCAGCAGCTCTCCAAGATGCTCGTGAGGATGGGAGCAAAGATTGACGGCATAGGCTCCAACCTCCTGAGGATAACGGGTGTCGAGAAGCTCGGGGGGACGACCCACAGGATCCTTCCCGACATGATCGAGGTCGGCTCCTTCATAGGAATGGCCGCCCTGACCCAAAGCTCGATAACGATCGAGGACGTCTCCTGGGAGAACCTCGGCATCATCCCCGAGTGCTTCCGCAAGCTCGGCGTGAAGCTCGAGCAGCGCGGCGACGACATCTTCATCCCCGAGCAGGAAAGCTATGTGATAGACTCCTTCCTTGACGGCTCGATCATGACCCTCGCCGACGCCCCCTGGCCCGGCCTGACGCCCGACCTTCTCTCCGTGATGCTCGTCGTGGCGACCCAATGCCGCGGAAGCGTCCTTATCCATCAGAAGATGTTCGAGAGCCGCCTGTTCTTCGTCGACCGCCTGATAGACATGGGCGCCCAGATCATCCTCGCCGACCCCCACAGGGCCGTCGTGATCGGCCATGACCACGCCTTCCGCCTGCGTGCGGCCAACATGCTCTCCCCCGACATCCGCGCCGGCATAGCGATGCTTATCGCCGCGATGTCCGCCAAGGGCTACAGCATCATCTCCAACATCGAACAGATAGACCGCGGATACGAGGACATCGAAAACCGCCTCAACTCCCTCGGCGCCAACATAACCCGCCAGGACTAAAAACAAGTCACTTATGAAACTTCGCTGCGAAAACCTTGTAAAGAAATACGGAGTAAGGACAGTCGTCAAGGGCGTGTCCATGGAAGTCGAGCAGGGCGAGATCGTCGGCTTCCTCGGCCCCAACGGCGCCGGAAAGACGACAAGCTTCTATATGATCACCGGCCTTATCGTCCCCAACGGCGGCCGTATCTTCCTTGACGACGAGGACATAACCGGTCTTCCCATGTACAAGAGGGCCCAGAAAGGCATAGGCTACCTTGCCCAGGAGGCCTCCGTCTTCCGCAAGATGTCGGTCGAGGACAACATCATGTCCGTCATGGAGATGTCCAACTACACGAAAGCCGAGCGCAAGGAAAGGCTCGAGTCGCTGATTGACGAGTTCAACCTCCACAAGGTCCGCAAGTCCAAGGGCATCCAGCTCTCCGGAGGCGAGAGGCGCCGCTGCGAGATAGCCCGCGCCCTCGCGATCGACCCCAAGTTCATCCTCCTCGACGAGCCCTTCGCCGGCGTCGACCCCATCGCGGTGGAGGACATCCAGCACATCATCGCAAAGCTCAAGTACAAGAACATCGGCGTCATCATTACCGACCATAACGTAGGCGAGACCCTTGCGATCATAGACCGCGCATACCTCCTCTACGAAGGCAACATCCTCCAGACGGGAACTCCCGAAGAGCTCGCCGCCGACGAGGAGGTCCGCACCAAATACCTCGGTTCGGGCTTCGTCCTGAAGAGATCCACTGCCTTCGACTCCGTTACGAAAGACGACGTGAAAGATGGACCCGCTCTATAAATACATAGAGGACCACTCCTCCCCTTCCTCCGCTGCTGTAAAGTGGATCGAGCATGAGACCCACATCCGCACCAACCACCCGAGGATGCTCTCCGGAGGCGCCCAGGGCCGTTTCCTCAAACTAATGGTCGAGCTAAGCGGCGCGAAACGCATCCTCGAGCTCGGCACTTCCACCGGCTACTCGGCCGTCTGGATGGCCGAAGGCCTTCCCGAGGACGGCCACATCGACACTCTCGAGCTTAACGACGAGCTCGAGGACCTTATCCGCGAAGGCTTCGAAAAGGCCGGTGTCACCGACAGGATAACTCTCCACATCGGTGACTGCAAGGATACCCTCAAGACCCTCGAAGGGCCCTATGACCTAGTCTACATCGACGCCAACAAGAGAGAGTACCCCGACTACTACGACGCGGTCTTCGACCTCGTCCGTCCCGGCGGCCTCATCCTTGCCGACAACGTGATCTGGGACGGCAAGGTCTACGAGGACCCCGTCCCTGACGACGCCCAGACAACCGCCATCGTCGCCTTCAACGACCTGGTCGCAAAAGACCCCCGCGTCGAGTCCGTCATCCTCCCCCTCCGCGACGGCCTCAACATTATCCGCAAGAAATAAGAGCCCCGCTACTGGACGGAATGTCGTCCCAGCAAAGCCTAAGGTAAGCATCTGACAGTTAGAACTGTCTGTGGGGCTTATTTTGTGTCAAATGGACCGGCAAATCGCAGGAAATTCTTAATTTCTCCGACCATTTGACACGAAATCGCCCTTCTATAGCATTGAATCTGTCAAATGCCTTCGTACACAATTTCTAAATCTCCAAGAGGGCTCTTAATACTTGCAAATCATATCCTATTTGCTAACTTTGTAAGGACAATATATTAAGCTTGTCTAATGAAAAAGTCCTTAATCATAGCCCTCATCTTACTATTACCCAGCAATCTGTCCTTTGCTCAAGTTCGTCTCGGCAATGAACAGGCAAGACCTTCCGCCGAAGCTTGGCAGATGACGAGGTACGGAGATGTAGCTCCTTCTCTCTACACTGGAACGATGGCCCTGTCAGTTCCGGTCTACACATATAAAGACCCCGATTTTGAAATACCTATATCCTTGGATTATTCTTCCAACGGATGTGTTCCGAATGTCCGCGCAGGCGTACTTGGACCGGATTGGAGTCTGAATGCCGGCGGAGTGATAACGAGGGAAATTCGCGGTTTCCCTGATGAACAGATTTTTAGATATTCAGGCTCTGCATACAATGAGCACTTTAATGTTGACCCACTGTACTATGATTTAACGTTCTATGGTTACTGGTCATATTATGTGAATACAGTCCAGTCGTCTAATCCGAGGCATGTTGCCTATATGTCTCCAGATAACCGTATTCTATTGTCTCCGCCGGTCACTTTGCCGTTAGATTATTCCGGTGTGGCCGAGACTTGCCTTTTATCGCCCGGCATTGATTTTTCTCCACGACAAGAATTATACTACGACATGGAGCCGGATATTTTCCATTTTTCGTTTCTGGGATATTCTGGCATGTTCTGTCTGCAGCCTGATCATGAAATAAAAATATTTGGAACCAATATTGACGCGAGTTGCTTCTCTGTAGAGGTTTCCCCAGATAATGGTCAGTCGTTCTCAATTTCAATAACGACATCCGATGGCTACAAATTTGAGTTCGAGAAGGGGGACAACTTCGTTCGAAGGGATACAAATACTCCAGGCATATCGCCATCATCGACATTATCTTCCTGGATACTCAAAAGAATAATAGCGCCGAATGGGCGGACCGTGAATTACTATTATTCCCTACAACGGGGCATTTGGAATATACGCCCAAATTCATTCTATTATAATCAATCCGCGCAAAGTAGCATGCAAGGATGGACCAGTTCTACCTCCGATGAAGGAACAACGATTACTGTAAATGACCAGAATTATCTGTCCTCCATAGAATTTGATAACGATTTTATCATCAATTTTCAATATGGTTCCCATACGGAATATGCAGTAAATAACCTTCAATATACGGAATGTAAGCGTCTGGAATCTATTATTATGAATCTTGGAGATAAGGTGATTAAGACGTGTGAAATGGATTATGATTGTGATCCGCTATCCCCTTCGAAGGCTACATATCTTACGAGGGTTTCTCTTTCCGGCATCGGAGATTATAACTTCGTGTATTATAACAAAGAATATCCTCGCTACGGGACACATTCGGTTGACCATTGGGGATATTTTAACAATAAATCATCAGGTAGTTTTCTTGCTATCTCATATTTGGACAGTCTTAAAAATGAGATTTTTTACCCATATAATCGTAGAGAAGCAGACTACAATTATTCCAAATACGGTATTTTGACGAAGGTGACCTACCCTACAGGCGGCTATTCGAAATTTGAATACGAGGCGAACGATTACTCCAAGGCAATCGTCAGGGACAGGTCAACAGCATTCACCCCCCAGTTGAGGCCCATGAATTCCATAATTGTTTGTGGTGGAGTCAGAGTCAAATCCATAGCCAACTATGATGCTGATAATCGGCTTTTGACGAAATCCACTTATTCCTATCGTATGAGTGAAAACAACGGATTGAGTTCGGGAATACTTCTCCATTATCCCCGATATAAAGTAGACTATTCTACCAGGCTTCAGAACGCTATACAGTCCTCGGGACCTTTGGAAGAACACGTTGAAATCGCTTCCAACAACCTAACTCGTTTCGGACAGCGCGACATGGAGTATTCTGAAGTCCTGGAAACAGATTTGGATGGCAACTCTACAAGGTATAGATTTACAAGTAGTGATGATTGGTTTCTAATGGACAGGATATACTATGGAAATGTATCTTCCGACAGACTGGCCGAAGGATCATCTTCGTTGACTATTGCAAACTCGGTTTCAACACCAGCAACGTCTTTACAATATCTACGTGGGCGCCTGTTGTCAAGCCTAAAATACAACAATGAGGGCGAAATCATATCTTGTACCGAAAATACATATTCTTATTCCCCAACTGACAGCATATCCAATTTGATAATATCCCCTATGGGACTGTTCTATCAAATTCGAGATAGAGCCGTTTATGCTGGAAAATGCAACCTGTCCTCATCCTCCGAGATGTCCCTATGCCCCTCCGGATTTATTGAGTCTTCGCACGCCTATGAGTACAACAATCACGGACAAGTCCGGTCTGAGTCATTTGTAAGCCCAGATCACCACGATAATTCCAAGCGCTACTATTATGTAACAGATACGTTAGACATGCAGGGGGCAGACACTCTATTTTTTGCTCAAATGAGAGAAAAGAACGCAATAAACCGTCCTTTCCGCATTGACAAGATTGTTGATTCCACGAAAGTGTCTAGCACAAGCATTTCATTTGTGCAGATTGGCGGAGAGTCGAGCCATCTTTTCCGGGAAAGATCCATAGTCGAGACCGACCTCGTAAACAATGTTGTGACGACAACGACCTTCCAGTATGACACAAAGGGCCATCTCATCGAAAAGGTCGTGAACGGCACTCACCATACCACATATATCTGGGGCTATGACGGACTGTATCTCGTGGGAATAG
>JAKSJS010000117.1 GCA_024398155.1 Bacteroidales bacterium
CAAGACTTTTGCATACCGACTGCATGTATTCCCTTAGCTTCTTTACCTGTGTTGATTTACCTGCGCCGTCAAGGCCTTCGAGTACTACGAACATAACTTTGTCTTGTGTTTCAAGTCGCAAATATAACATTAAAATCCTTATCTTTGTGAGCAATATGACCCCAAAAGACTCCGACATACAGCTGATGGCCATAGTGAACCTGACTGACGACTCCTTCTACAGCGGGAGCCGTACGGTAAGGGACGGGCTGGTCGATCTCGAGCTCGTCAGGGCGCGCGTTGCCGCCGCCCTCCGCGAGGGAGCGGCAATCGTAGACCTTGGAGCCTCGAGCTCCCGCCCCGGCTCCGTTCCTGTCGGCGAAAAGGTCGAGACCGATCGTCTGGAGCCCGTCCTCGAAATCCTTTCAAAGGAATTCCCCGACACCTGTTTTTCGGTGGATACGACCCGCGCGAAAGTCGTGGAATCGGCATACAGATATCTTGGGAATCGTCTGATCGTCAATGACATCTCCTCCGGAGAGGACGATCCGGAAATGCTTCCCCTCGTCGGAGAACTCGGCCTCAGGTTCGTCGCCATGCACGGATGGGACCCCTCGAAGTTCTCGGAAGGGGACGTCGTCGGAAGGGTCGCAGCCTACTTCCGCGAATTCGGGAGGAAGGCTGCGGAGTCCGGGATAGCAGACTGGATACTGGATCCCGGCTTCGGCTTTTCAAAAACTGTTGAAGAGAACTGGGAGCTGCTTGGAAGGCTCTCCGAGCTCAAATCCTTCGGCCGCCCGATCCTCGTCGGCATATCCAGGAAAAGCATGCTCTACAAGCCCCTCGGCCTCGGGCCGGAAGACGTCCTCGAGGAGACCTGCCGGGCCAACAGGACAGCCCTCGACGGCGGCGCCTCCATCCTCCGGGTCCATGATGTCAAACCCGCATACAATCTATTGGAACAATATGAGAATTAAATCCGTCATCATTCCCCTTCTGATGATCCTTCCCCTGCTTGGTGGCTGCGAAGACAAGCCCCAGGCTGAACCCGAGCCCTCGACCCATGAGCCCTGGGGAGAGCCGGGGATGAAAGGCAAGGACCATGTCTACATCACCAACGGCAAGGTCCAGCTGGGCATCGACCTCAGCCGTGGAGGAGCGATATTCCACTTCTCGACTGCCGAGGAGAAGATAAACCGCCTCAACCATGCCGACGAGGGCCGCTTCATCCAGCAGTCCTACTACGGGAATGACGGGAAAGCGTACCTCTGGTCGACCAACAACTGGACATGGAATCCCATCCAGGGCGGCGGAAGCGACGGCCAGCCGGCCCGCGTCGACGAAGTCAAGCAGGGCCCGAATTATATCAAGGTCGTGACGACGCCGCGCCAATGGGGCCGTCTCGCTTCGACAGGCAGCTGTCCCCTCGCCGAGGACTGCCGCATGACCGAGACCCTTTCCCTCGACGGCAACTATGCCACACTCTCCTTCAAGTTCGAATACAACGGTGACAAGATCCTCGGGAAGTCCTCCCAGGAGATGCCGGCCCTTTTCTGCGACTGGGACCTCAACAATTTCGTTCTCTATAACGGGAAATCCCCCTGGACGGGCGGCGAGCTAACCTACATAACCCCCATAGTCCTCAGCGGCGTTGCGAACCAGAATCCGATGGCCACCTCGGCCGAGGAGTGGTACGCCTACGTAAACGACGAAGGCTACGGCATCGGCCTCTACACCCCCGGAACGGGTTCTGCGGTATATTACACGGCCGGAGGCGGCCCCGGCGGGGCGAAATCGGGCTCCTGCTCCTATTTCGCGCCGGTCCGCCAGATCCATATCCTTCCCGAGACAATAATAAGCTACAAGGCATACCTCACGATCGGAACGGTCGACGAGATCCGCTCCACCTTCAAGGCTATCCACGAAAAGCTCTAGCTATTTCTCTATGATGTAGACGTCTTCGTCCGGCGCCGCGAAATTGAGTTTCTCGCGAGCTATCTTCTCGAGTGTGTCCCTGTCCGAAGTCAGCATCCTGATATTGCCGTCGATCTCCTCGATCTCCTCGAGGAGAGCCTTCTTCTGTTTCTCGATGCGCGAGATCTCCGCCCTGGCCTTTATCCAGCTCACAAGGTTATTGTGGCTGCCGACGGTCACATAGAGCAGAAACAGCCCTCCGGCTATGAGAAGGAAGGTACCGAACTTCGTATTTTTCAATTTTGACACTTCTATTTCTATTGATGCGCCAAAATTACTATTTTTGTGGGATAAAACGAAACAAATCTAACTTCAGAAGATATGAAACCTACCCTTTTAGTGCTTGCTGCCGGCATGGGCAGCCGTTATGGTGGACTCAAACAGATGGACGGACTCGGCCCGAGCGGCGAGACCATCATCGACTACTCGATCTATGATGCCGTCAAAGCCGGCTTCGGAAAGGTCGCATATATCGTCCGTGGCTATTTCCTCGACCAGTTCAAGGCCGTAGTCAAGGAGAAATACAGCAATGTGAAGTGCATCGACGGCACTCCCCTCGAGTTCCAGTTCGTAACCCAGGAGCTCGACAAGATACCCGCCGGATATCCCGTCGACCCCGAGCGCCAGAAACCCTGGGGCACAGCCCACGCCGTCCTCATGGCAAAGGATGTCATCAAGGAGCCCTTCGCCGTCATCAACGGTGACGACTACTATGGAAAGGAATCCTTCCGTATACTCGGAGAGTGGCTCTCCGCCCGCGAGAATTCCAAGGGAAAATACTGCATCGTCGGCTTCGAGCTCGACAACACCCTCTCCGAGAGCGGTGGAGTATCACGCGGAATATGTGCCGCCGACAAGAACGGCGCCCTCACTGACGTTGTCGAGCACCACAACATCAAGCTCGACGAGGATGGGGAGATCCGCGGCGACAACTCCGTAAGCGGCGAGCATGTCTCCCTCGACGGAAAGGCTCTCTGCTCGATGAACATGTGGGGCTTCACCCCCGACTACTTCGAGATGAGCGAAGAGGTGTTCCATTCCTTCCTCGAGGCCCACTCGAAGGAGCTCAAGAGCGAGTTCTACATCCCCTTCGCCGTCGACTCCATGATCAAGGCCGGCAAGGCCGAGTGCGAGCTTATCTCGACTCCTTCCCACTGGTTCGGAGTGACCTTCAAGGAGGACCGTCCCGGCGTAGTCGCCAAGTTCCAGGAATTCGCCGACAACGGCGTGTACCCGACACCTCTTTACACTAAATAAGTTATGTCAAGACCCAGAAGAAAGACCCGCTCCTTCGACCTGGCAAGCGGTTTCTCGTATTTCATCCCCGGACTCAAGGAGATCTTCTTCCTGGTCCTCTGGTTCCTCCTCGGATTCCTCGTTGCCAACATAGTGGGAGTCGTATTGATGAAGGCATTCGGCAATGACTTCTTCCTCACTTACGGCCAGCTTGTGCTCTATCCCATCATGTTCATCCCGGCCGTATGGTATGCGTCGATCAAGAGCCGCAGGAACGAAGGTTTCGACTTCCCCTGCGTCCCGATTGACCGCAACGGATGGGGCGGACTGGGCGCTTTCTGGGCCTTCCTGCTCGCCTTCATCGGCGTAGCGGCACTCGGCTTCGCCCTCGACCCGATAGGAGCCGCCCTGCCGGAGATGCCCGACCGCCTCAAGGCGGCCCTCGACGCCCTGACGAACGGCCCGCTCTGGTCCTCCCTCCTGATGGCGTCAATATTCGCTCCCTTATGTGAGGAATGGCTCTGCCGCGGAATGATACTGCGCGGACTTCTCAACAGGACAAAGATGGCCCCGATATGGGCTATCCTTATCCAGGCCGTCGCCTTCGCCCTGATGCACGCCAACATATGGCAGGGCATCCCCGCCCTGGTCTTCGGCATCTTCTTCGGCTACGTCTACTACAGGACCGGATCCCTCAAGCTCACGATGTTCATGCATTTTGTGAACAACACGATTTCCGTGATCCTCTCGAGGACTGCCGTAGGGGAATACGACAGCTACAAGGAACTATTCTCCAATGCTCCAATCTACTGGATACTTGTCGCGGCCGCGCTCATGACAAGCATTCTGGTTGTCCTCAGGTTCTCAAGGGTAAAGGAATAGACCGCTATGAAGGAACTGTTCGAGAGAGTGTTCGGAAAGCCGGCCGAGGACTGCGAGGCGATAGCCGCCGGAGGCAGCCACAGGCTTTATTTCCGTCTCAAGTCGGGCAAGACGACCGCGATAGGGGTCGAAGGCACCGACAGGGACGAGAACCGCGCCTTCCTCTACCTTGCCGACCATTTCCGTAAGGCGGGACTGCCCGTCCCCGAAATATTTGCCGTCTCCGGCAACGGTCTCACCTACCTCCAGGAGGACCTCGGAAGCGTCAGCCTTTTCGACCTCCTTTGGACCTCGAAGGCCGGGGAGCTTCTTGAAAAGACTATAAGGCTACTTCCAAAAATCCAGTTCGAAGGGGCTCGCGGGCTTGATTTCTCCGTCTGCTACCCCCAGAAGGAATTCGACGGGAGGATGGTCGACTTCGACCTCAACTATTTCAAGTACTGCTTCCTCAAGCTGAGCCCGGTAGAATTCAACGAAGTCCTGCTCCAGAACGACTTCGACGCCTTCAAGGAGGCCCTTCTCGGGCTCTCCTCCGGCGATACCTTCATGTACCGCGACTTCCAGGCAAGGAACATAATGATAAAGGGCGGAGAGCCCTGGCTCATTGACTTCCAGGGAGGCCGCCGCGGCCCGGTCTACTACGACCTCGCCTCCTTTGTCTGGCAGGCCCGTGCCGGCTACCCTGAAGACCTCAGGGAGAAACTCATAAACGACTATTACGAAGAGCTTTGCAAGTACCGTAATGAAAGCCCGGAAGACTTCCGGAGCGCCTTCGGCCTCTTCTCCCTCTTCCGCGTCCTCCAGGTCCTCGGAGCCTACGGCTACCGCGGGCTCTACGAGAGGAAGAAACACTTCCTCGAGAGCATAGTCCCCGCCCTCGCGAACCTTCGCGGGATCCTCTCCGCGTACGGTTTCGAAGAGCGTTTCCCCTATATGACGAGGATACTCCTCGAACTTGCCGCCTCGCCCCTCGGGATGCCCGAGGAAGAGCCCCTGCCCGAGGAATCCTCCCTTGTTCTTGAAGTCATGAGCTTCTCTTTCAGGAAAGGACTTCCGGAGGATAACTCCGGGAACGGCGGAGGTTATATATTTGACTGCCGCGGAATGCACAATCCCGGCCGTTACGAGGAGTACAAATCCCTCACGGGACGCGACAGGGAAGTGATAGAGTTTCTCGAAGACAGAGGCGAGGTCCAGAAGTTCCTCGGCTCGGTCGAGAGTCTTCTGAGCCCCCATATCAAACGCTACATCAAACGCGGTTTCAGCCACCTCCAGGTATCCTTCGGATGCACCGGAGGCCAGCACCGCTCCGTCTACTGCGCCGAACATGTCGCCGATTGGGCGCGCCGGGAATTCCCGATGGTGAGCGTAGTCCTCAGACACCGCGAACAGGAAATATGAGCTCCCGCAAAGCCCTCATATTCGCCGCCGGATTAGGGACTCGCCTGAAGCCCCTGACGGACACCATGCCGAAGGCTCTGGTGCCGGTCGGAGGGCGTCCGCTCCTGTCTTCAGTTATCGAAAAACTCGCCTCGTCCGGCTATGACGACATCGTCGTGAACGTCCACCATTTTGCCGGGATGATAAAGGATTTCGTAGCGAAGGAAACCTTCCCGGAGGGCCTCAGAATAAGGATTTCCGACGAATCGGACCTTCTTCGCGAGACCGGAGGAGGAGTCCTCCATGCCCGGGAGATGCTCGCGGATTGCGACTCTTTCCTCATCCATAACGTCGACATA
>JAKSJS010000118.1 GCA_024398155.1 Bacteroidales bacterium
CGAACTCGTCCTTTATCGCCTTCGCGAGGCCGAGCCCGTAGAACTGCTTTTCGATCAGGCAGACGGTCTTGTATGCCGAAATATTCTTTTCGTCGAAGATAGCGATGAAGTCATCGACAGCTGTCTGGAGTTCTGCGGGAACGGGGTATACGTTCCTGGCCTTGAACCAGGAGGAGGAATCACCTCCGAGGTGCAGTATCCTTGTCCCGGGCTTGCGGAGGCTGCCTCTGGAATCGAAGGCTGTCCAAGTTTCTATAGCTCCGATCGAGGTCGGATAGTTGCTGACAGCAGTCTGCGGAATGCCGGATGAGGCGAACTCGTCCTTGACTTTCTTCGATGCTGTCTCAATGGACCCGATGTATTTACTGCAGAAGTCTTTGCAGTATTCTTTCGTTGTACTGATTTTTCCGGGATCAAGGAAATCTTCTTCTGCGAGTCCGGCTTTTTCAAGTTCGGAGCGGAACTGCTGGCCGTAGAGCTTGAGGGCGTACTCCTCAAGTTTCTTGTCGTATTTCGCCCTCTCGCCGTCTTCGGCAAGCGATACTGCGTTTTCGGAAAGCCATTTGAGAACGGGCTCGTTCTTGCTTTCGGCAGTCAGCGAGTCAAGAAGACGGCCCACAGCCTCGCGAATGAGCGAATCCCGGTCGAGCTCGACCTTGTAGCTCGCGAGCTGGCCGATCTCGCGGGAGAAGGCGCGAAGGGTCGACTGGAAGAACTTGTCTATAGTCGAAACGGCAAAGGAACCGTAGTCGTTGAGGATGGCCGAGAGGACTTCGGCGGACTTTTTCCCGAGGCTTGCCGCGTCGGGGAAAAGAGCGGGGACGAAGTCCTTGAAGTAGTCCGATTCCACTGTATCTGCAGCAAGGATATGGAGCTCCTTGATTATCCTTCTCTTCATTTCTTCGGTGGCCTTGTTCGTGAAGGTCACAGCGAGGATATGGCGGAAGGCATCCTTCCTCCTGTCACCGAGAAGAAGGGTTATGTAGTGCTTGGCGAGTGTATATGTCTTTCCGCTTCCTGCGGATGCTTTCGTGATCTTTATCATTTTCCGCAGATTTTTTTGAAGTCACAATATTTACAGTTGTCTTCTTCCTTGTAATTTGCCGTGCGGCATGCGCCGGCAACGAAGGGGTTCATAGGGTCGGCGAGGTCGGCGAGTTTCGCCTCGACGGCTGCGTCCATCGTAGGAAGGAAGCCGGGATCAAGGCCGCTGATCGAGGGCGTTTCCTTGAACATGTCCGCAGCGGAATACATCGTGTTGCGGATGGCTTCGGGACCAACTTTATATTCCTCCATCACGAAACGGTCGTAAAGATAGAACTGGAGGAGGGCGGCGTTCTTGTAGTGATCCTTATCCGTTCCGTTCACGAGCTCTTCAGCCTTGTCGGGGGCTGAATAACTCCTGGTAGCGGCTATTGTCCTGGAACTGTCGCCTCCGGTCTTGTAGTCCACGACGCGCAGCGTGCCGTCGTCGAAGGTATCGAGGCGGTCTATGACGCCATGGAAGGCAAAACCTCCGATACAGACTCCGGGATAGTCCCTCTCGAGGCTGAGGATATGGAAGCGGGTCCTGCTGTTGTCTTCGAGAATCCTTATGTCGGACTCGATGAGTTTCCTGACATACCGGAGTATCACCTCCTCCATGAGGAGATCCTTCCCGCGTATTTCGGAAACCTTCATGAGGTGCTTGATCTCGACTTCGATTTTTGCTCTCAGGTCCTTGTCGCGCTTCTCCCAGCCGCGGAGGTATTCCTTGCTTATGTACTCTTCGCCTTTCGGGTGCTTCTTCATGTAAATCTCAGTCGGTTCGGGGCTGAGGACTGCGCCTTCGCTATGGTAAATCGATTGGGCGAGCGCATGGAACACCGTTCCTGAGGCTCCACCGTCGAGACTTTCCTTTACCTCGCCCGGCGCTTTGAGTTTCTTTACATACTTGTAGCAGAACTCGAGAGGACACTCGGCGAGAGTCTTGAAGGATGAGGGTGAGAAGCGGATGGCCCCTATTGCCTTCATGTCCTCATCTGTCTTGGACAGTGAGGGAACATTGGCTTCACGGTCTGAAACGCTGACACCGGACGTCATCTCATTGAGCGGGACGTTGTAGAGATAGCGGAGCTGCTTGATGAAACGGCTTTCCTCTCCGGTTTCGACGCCTTCGGTTCGGGTGTCGTAGAGCATCCAGAGCTTTTTCGCCCTTGTCGTCATGCGGTAGAAATAGTAGGCCCATACGGAGTCCTGGAGCTCGTAGGTCGGGAGCCCGAAACCCTTGCGGAGCTCGGCGGGTATGAAGGAGGAACTTACGTTGTGGCTGGGGAAGATGCCTTCGTTCATCGAGAGTATGACCACATTGTCGAAGTCGAGCGCGCGGGTTTCGAGCGGGCCCATGATCTGGAGGCCTTTGAGCGGTTCGCCGTTGAAGGGAACGCTCTCGACGCCGGCAACCTGGCTGAGAAGCCTCGCGAAAGAGGCAGGCGTAATCTCGAGATTGTAACACTCGAGTACGTTGATGTCGTTGTAGTAGCGCTTGGCAAAGTCCAGTTCCAGTCCGGAACGCTGGATTTTCTTGAGCGAGGGGGCGACTGTTGTGATGACGTCCTTCAGATATGCACAGAGGTCGCGTACGGACTGCGCGGAAGGCGCCGACATGTCTGTGATCACGCTTCTGAATATGGTTTTCAAAAGTCTGTCGTCTCCGAAATCGCTTTCAGGAACATAGAATTTCGCGCTGTCCTTGATATCGCGGATCCTTGGTTCAAGTTCCGGATTGTCTTCGACCTCGATCACCTGACGCATTATGCCGCTTGCGAAAATCGAACTTACCTGTTTGTGGTAGAAGGCTATATGGCCGTCGGAGTACTTGCGCTGGTGGATCTGGAGGGCCAGAAGAGTGCTTATGAAGGTATGGAACTCACTTGACGTCACGGGGTATCCCATCGTGACGTTGATGTTCCGGATATCCTCCGGAATCGTGTTGAGAAGGGAAGGCAGGAGGCCTTCGTCAGGAAGGACTATCGCTGTCTTTTCGGGGTCGAGCCCCTTGATGATTCCGGGAATGTGCTTGACCTGACCTATGGCTGACGGAACTTTGACGACGTTAGCCTCGAAGTCCCTTCCGCTTTCCTTTTCAAGGTCTATCGACTGGCCGAAAAGGGAGATGTTCGCATCCATGAACCTGGAAGAGAAGTTGTCCTTATCTTTGATGAGTTCGCCCATATAGTCCCAGCAGAAGTCGGCGATTGCCGCTTTTTTCATTGAAGCCATAAGGGCCTTCTCGCTTTCTGAAAGAGCGTTCAGGCCTACGAAGACGAACTTGTCGGCATGGGGGTAAACGGGCTTCAGGATGTCTGCAGCAGCTTCTTCCGACAGCCTTTCGGCTACTTCCCGATAGGCCATTCCTGAATAGGCTGCGCCTTTAGCCGCAAGCTTCTCCCGGAATGATCGGTAGAGCGGATAGAGGAGGCTCCACATCGTCGCGAAGGACTCTTTCACGTTGCCGCGTCCCTTGAGGCTCGAAGAAGTCTTGCGCCTTGACGGGTCGAAATGGTCGAGGAAGCGGCGCATTGCCTCTTTCTGGGTGTCGGAAAGGTACTCGAACCCACCGTCAATCTCACGGAGGTCAGAGATGTTGGTGAAGAGATCTTCGGCGTCGACCATATATCTGTCGACGTCGCCGAAGTCGCTGAGAATCACGTCACCCCAGAAAATGAATTCGTCGAGTGGTTCGGCTTTCGGGGCGAGAGCCTTGTAGCAATCATACAGGTCGAGGAGAAGGGGCACCTTCGCCTCAATCGTCTTTCCGGAAAGTTTCTCGAAGAAGTCGTTGACTGTAACGAGGTAGGGAAGCACTACGGGTTTTCCGGCCGACTCCATGACGGCTTCGGCAAGGTATTTCCTGAAAAAAGCAATGCTTCGTCTGTTGGGGAAGACGAGGCATAGCTTTGATATTGCGGAGGGGTCATCTCCGCCGATGTATTTCTTTGCGACCTGTTTAAGGAATGGTGTGCTCATACCATATAATACTCGCGCGTCCGGGAAATATTTCACCCTTCGTCATCATTTTCGTCATCCTCATCAAAATCTCCGATATCGGCGGGGAAATCCATCATCCCCCATAGCTCGTCCATCTCGCGCCTGTCCTTTTTCGTGGGGCGGCCGGCACCGCGGTCGCGCCTGAGGAAGAAGGTCTCGACCGGAGCGCGGAGCTTCGCGAGCTCGCTCTCGGGCGTCAGGTTCTCGGCATATTTTGGGACCAGGGCGGCTCCGACACGCTTCTCGAGGGGCTCGAGGACCTTGAAGGTATACTGGACAGCCCCTTTGCGTATCTCTATTACGTCGCCCGGTCTGACGGCCTTGGAGGGCTTCGGGTTCGCGCCGGCAAGCTTTACCTTGCCGCCGGCGCAGGCCTCGGTCGCTTCAGAGCGGGTCTTGAAGACGCGTATCGCCCAAAGGTATTTGTCTATCCTGACGTCCATATGGAGCAACTATTCGTCCTCGTCCTCTTCCTCCTTGTCTATTCCTTCATAGTCTTCGCCGGGAAGGAAGGGCTCGGTCGAGGGATCGATGTACATGTCGGTGTCGTCATGACGGGCGACATAGGCCTCGAGAACAATCGTATCCTTGTCGCGGGGGACGACGAAGAAGTTCCCGACCTCGGCGGGAACGAGGATGGTCTCGCCCTTGTGGAGGATATAGTTGTCCATTCCGGCACCGGAGGGAACCTCGATTGCGGCCTCACCTGCGGGGCAGACATAGACCATGAAGCTGTCGGACTGCTCAGTGGAGACCTTGAGGGGCTCGGTGAGATTGTATTTCGTGACGGTGAACTCGGGACGCCCGGCGAGCACCTCGACGGCTTTCTCCTCAGTTCCCCATGCGGGACCCTTGCGGTAGTTGGCGGCGTCGAACATGTCGTAGTTTATGACGTCCATAGCCTCATCGAGATGCATCTTGCGGGCGGTGGCGGGGTTGAATTCGCGCCCCCAGTCGTAAAGACGGAAGGTCATGTCGGAGGACTCCTGGATCTCGGCTATGAGGATGCCGCCGTCGGCTGCATGGACAGTTCCCGGGGTGATGAGGATCGAGTCACCCTTCTTCGGGGTTATCACGTTGAGGACCTCCTCCACAGTGCCGTTATGGCAGCGGTCGTAGAGTTCCTGGGCCGAGACGGGGCGGTTGAAGCCCATGTAGACCTTCGCACCCGGCTTGGCATCCATGACGTACCATATCTCGGCCTTTCCGAGGCTGTCGTATCTCTCCTCGGCCACAGCGTCGTCGGGATGGACCTGGACTGAGAGCTTGTCGTTGATGTCGAGGAACTTGATAAGGAGCGGGAACTGGGTTCCGTACCAGTTGAAGACGCTCTCGCCGACTACGCGGTCGATGTAGGTCTCCATTATTTCGCCTATTGTGTTGCCGGCAAGCCATCCTTCTTCGACGACGGAGTCCTGGGCGCCCATGTCGGCGAGTTCCCAGCTCTCTCCTATGAGGTCATTGACGGTAAGAGGGGTCTCATTGCCTTCCTCATCGGTCTCAACGAAGCTCTTGCCGAGGACTTTGATGAGGGAATCGCCGCCCCAGGGCCTTCTGGAGGGGATGGGGATGAACTTGAGGGGATAAAGTTTCTTGTTGTCTTCCATTTTATATGCGTTTTACCAATTATTTGCAATATAGCCACGAAGATACGAAAAAAGTGCTTACCTTTGCAAGGTATCCGGCCTATATGTGGGGGCCGCAATCAACTTTTTTTTGATTATGGGAGTACTTTCTTTAAAGCAGAAAATAGCGC
>JAKSJS010000119.1 GCA_024398155.1 Bacteroidales bacterium
GGACGTCCGGCTTGTCGCTGCCCATGCCGAAGGCATTGGTGCATACGACCACGCGGACGCGGCCGGCTTTCCAGTCGGACTGGCGGGCGGCGCGGGCGGCGGGGGCGAGGCCGGCGTGGTAGAAGACCACGCTCTCGCCCGCCGCCCCGAGCGCCGCCGCTATCTCCTCGGTCTTCCTGCGGTTGCGGACGTAGACTATGCCGGTTCCGGGCTGGGACTTGAGGATCAGGAGGAGCTTTCCCATCTTGTCCTCGCAGCGGCGGACTATGTAGGACAGGTTGGGACGGGAGAAACTGCTTTTTATGAGCTTGAATTCGCGCTCCCCGGGCCGGCCGAGGCTCTCCATGATGTCCTTGCAGACGCTCTCCGTCGCCGTCGCCGTGAGGGCTATCACGGGCGCGTCGACGGCCTCGCGGAGCTTGCCGATTCCGAGGTAGTCGGGGCGGAAGTCGTAGCCCCACTGGCTTATGCAGTGGGCCTCGTCGACGACTATGTAGCTGATGTTGAGGACGGGGAGGTAGGACTGGAAGAGCTGGGTGGAAAGCCGTTCGGGGGAGAGGTAGAGGAACTTGTAGTCGCCGTAGGCGGCGTTGTTGAGGGCTGTGTCGACCTCGTGGCGCGTCATGCCGGCATGGACCGAGAGGGCGCGGATGCCGCGGCTCTCGAGGTTCTGGACCTGGTCCTTCATGAGGGAGATCAGGGGAGTCACGACGAGCGCGAGGCCGTCGCTCATGAGGGTCGGAACCTGGAAGCAGACGGACTTGCCGCCACCGGTGGGAAGGAGGGCGAGGGTATCGTTCCCCTCGAGCGCCGAGAGGACTATCTCCTCCTGGCTGAGGCGGAAGGAATCGTATCCCCAGTACTCTTTGAGTACCTTGAGCGCCTCATTTTTAAAATATTTTACTTTCTCCTCCATTTTCCTTGGTTTCGGCTTGGCAAATTTAGGAAAAAATTTGTACTTTTGTGGGATTAATGGAGCGTACTTGGATTTCCGCTCCCGCTTTTTGAGAACTAGTTAAATTTTATATCAATCAACCAATTTCTATTATGAGCAAACTTTGTTTATGCAAGTACGGCATCAAGAACGTCAAGGAGATTGTCTACAATCCTTCTTACGAGGTGCTTTTCAACGAGGAAACCAAACCCGGTCTCGAGGGATTCGAGAAAGCCCAGGAGACTGAGCTCGGTGCTCTCAACGTAATGACTGGTGTTTACACCGGCCGTTCTCCCAAGGACAAATACATCGTTATGGACAAGAACTCCAAGAACACCGTATGGTGGGATTCCGAGGAGTACCACAACGACAACCATCCCATGGACGAGAAGGTATGGAAGACCGTCAAGAAACTCGCCATCGACGAGCTCAGCGGCAAGAAACTCTATGTAGTCGACGGCTTCTGCGGCACTAACGCCGATACCCGCATGAAGGTTCGCTTCATCATGGAGGTTGCATGGCAGGCCCATTTCGTAACCAACATGTTCATCCGTCCCAAGAACCAGGCTGAATTCGACCAGAAGCCTGACTTCACCGTATACTGCGCCTCCAAGGCCGAGGTGAAGAACTTCGCCGAGCTCGGCCTCCGTTCTTCCACCTGCGTCGCCTTCAACGTAACTTCCAAGGAGCAGGTTATCCTCAACACCTGGTACGGCGGTGAGATGAAGAAGGGTATGTTCTCCATGATGAACTACTTCCTCCCTCTCAAGGGCATCGCTGCTATGCACTGCTCTGCCAACACCGACATGAACCACGAGAACACCGCTATCTTCTTCGGTCTCTCCGGAACCGGCAAGACCACTCTCTCCACCGACCCTAAGCGTCTCCTTATCGGTGACGACGAGCACGGCTGGGACGACCACGGTGTCTTCAACTTCGAAGGTGGCTGCTACGCCAAGGTCATCAAGCTCGACAAGGAGTCCGAGCCCGACATCTACAACGCCATCCATCGTGACGCCCTCCTCGAGAACGTTACCGTTGACGAGGCCGGCAAGATCGACTTCAACGACAAGAGCGTTACTGAGAACACCCGCGTAAGCTATCCTATCTACCATATCAAGAATATCGTACGTCCCGAGTCCTCCGGCCCCGCTGCAAAGCAGGTCATCTTCCTCTCCGCTGACGCCTTCGGTGTACTTCCTCCGGTATCCATCCTCACTCCCGAGCAGACCAAGTACTACTTCCTCTCCGGCTTCACCGCCAAGCTTGCCGGTACTGAGCGTGGTATCACCGAGCCTACTCCTACCTTCTCCGCCTGCTTCGGCCAGGCCTTCCTCGAGCTCCATCCTACCAAGTATGCCGAGGAACTCGTCAAGAGAATGGAACAGAGCGGTGCGAAAGCTTACCTCGTAAACACTGGCTGGAACGGTACTGGAAAGCGTATCTCGATCCGCGATACCCGCGGAATCATCGACGCTATCCTCGACCACTCCATCGATGCTGCTCCTACCAAACAGATCCCTTACTTCGACTTCTGCGTTCCTACTGAGCTCAAGGGTGTCGACACCGGTATCCTCGATCCTCGCGACACTTACGCTGAGGCTTCCATGTGGGAGGAGAAGGCCAAGGATCTCGCCGGCCGCTTCATCAAGAACTTCAAGAAATACGAGTCCAACGAAGCTGGCAAGGCTCTCGTAGCTGCCGGCCCGAAGCTTGACTAAGACTTGTCTTACTGATAATATGTGAAAGGACGATCCTTCGGGACCGTCCTTTTTTTATGTATGTATCAAAAATTTATGTCGCATATCAATAATTAATAGGTAAATTTGCTAGTTGAACACTTATACGTAAACAATAATAACCGATTATATGAGAAAGTATCTGCTTCTTGCTCTGGCCGCGATGGCCGCCTTCGTTTTTTCATGTGAGAAACCCGTTCCTCCCGAGGAACAGGGCGGCAATACGGACAAGGACCCCTACAAGGAGACTGTCCTCGAGGGCTTCAAACTTAACGGAGTCGTCGCTGACGGCATGGTGATCCAGAGGGGCAAGCCCTTCACTATCTGGGGCACTGCTACCCGCAAGGTCAAGGTGTTCGCTGTCCCGAGCTGGGATCCGGAGAATATCTATATCGGTGAGGCTGACAAGTACGGCTCCTGGTCGATAGACCTGCCTGAGGTGCCTTATGTGGAGGACGACCCGAATACTTATTCCGTGAAGATATACAACAAGACCTTCACGACGGGCATAAGGGACCTCATCGTCGGAGACGTATGGCTCCTCACCGGCCAGTCCAACATGGGAATTTCCGTGGCGGAGACTGTTGAAAAGGACCTTGCAAGAACCCTTGAAAGCGGTCATAGGGGCAAGATAAGATATTGCTGTCCTACGCCTGTATCCGGTGCTGAAAAGGCCCAGCAGGACTTTACCGGCATCTCCCATGCATGGGCAACCGCCGGTGTCCAGAACATGTCGGCGGTGGGCTATTTCTTCGCACAGAAGATCTACGAGAAGACTAAGGTTCCTATCGGCCTTCTCAATGTCTGCATGGGAGGAACGACCATCCAGACATGGTTCCCGTCGAGCCTCTTTGAAAATGACGCGAAACTCCATGAGGACTGGGCCGTCTATGGGACCGGCAGCAACGATTATACGAGGGTGGCCGGATGGTACAATTCGAGAGTCCATCCTGCCCGCTATATCTCCTGCTGCGGCTTCCTGTGGTATCAGGGTGAGGGCAATGCAAACGAATATGAGAAGTATCCTTACGCCCAGGTGAAGCTCATGGAATGCTGGAGGGAACTCTTCCGTGGCGATGGGAACATGCCGTTCTATTATGTCCAGCTTGCTCCTTACGAGGACGGTGACTTCATCAATATACGTTATGCCCAGGGCTCTATCCGCGAGATGACGACGGCGACCGGCATGGCCGTCATCCTCGACCGCGGCGAGGCTAAGAACATCCATCCGACCCGCAAGGCCGATGCCGGCCAGAGGGCCGCCTATATCGCCCTGAACCAGTACTACGGCCAGTCTGACGTCAAGTACCTCGGTCCCCAGTATGACGGCTTTACCGTTTCCGGCAATACCGTGAAGATCAAGTTCAAGAATGCCGAGGGTCTCAAGACCTCTGACGGCCTCGCTCCGAAATACTTCGAGCTCAGCCTTGACGAGGGCGCGTCCTATTTCGAGGTCGAGCCCGAGATCAATGGCGAGGAAATATGGATCACACGTCCCGACATCAATGAGGATGCCGCCGGCGCTGTCGCTGTCCGCTATGCATGGGTGAGATGTCCCGAGACCAACCTCTATAACGGTGCCGGCCTTCCCGCCGAGCAGTTCACCTCTGCCACCGGGACCGATGACTCCGACAAGAGGTTCATCATCAATGGCGCATGCTCGAACAATATGGTGATCCAGAGGGGCAAGCCCTTTCATGTATGGGGCCATGCCTTTGAGAAAGGCATCAAGGTCTATGCGAAGGCCAGCTGGGATCCCGACCATATCTACAGCGGCGTTGCCGGCGATCCATATGCCGAGGGCGACTACAATCCCTGGTGCATCACCCTTCCCGAGCCTCCTTTCGCTGAAGATGACTATACGACATATACTGTCACTGTCTACAACAAGTCCGGCACGAAGACGCTGAGCAACCTCATCGTCGGAGACGTGTGGGTTCTCTGCGGCCAGTCGAATATGGGTATTTCCGTCGCGGAATGCGCCGAGAAGTCCGATGCTTATTTCCTCGCCGGTTTTTCCGACGGCAGGATACGCTTCCTTACTCCCGGAGTCGGCTCGAAGTACGATACTCCCCAGATTTTCTATTCCGGATGCGGAGATTGGGGGATGTCGAACGGCAGCATCGACAATGCATCAGCTGTAGGCTATTTCTTCGGCGCAAAGATATATGATTACACCAGTGTCCCCATCGGTCTTTTCAATGTCTGCATGGGCGGTTGTACTATCCAGACCTTCATTCCCAAGACTGCCTTCGACGCGGATCCCAAGCTTGCCGAGGACTGGAAACAGTATGCGAACCATTCCAACAGCTATTACAAGAACAGTGCATGGTACAACAGCCGTGTCCATCCTGGTATCAATATGTCAATATGCGGATTCCTGTGGTATCAGGGTGAGGGCAATGTCAGCGAGTATGAGAAGTATCCCTACGCCCAGAAGGCCCTGATGGATTCCTGGAGGGAACTCTTCGGATGCCCTGACGCTCCTTTCTACTACATCCAGCTTGCTCCTTACGGCGATTCTGACGGAGTCCTGTTGCGCAATGCCCAGGGCACGATAAGGGATCTTGACAACAATACCGGTATGGCTGTTATCCTCGACCTTGGTGACGAGACCAATATCCATCCCACACGCAAGAGGCTGGTCGGAGAAAGGGCTGCCGACATCGCCCTGAACCGCTATTATGGCATGTATGCAGTTCCTTACCTTGGACCCCGCTACAAGAGCCTGAGCCTGTCTGACGGAGCTGTCACGGTTTCCTTTGACCATGCTGACGGCCTCATGACGCCCGATGGCTCAGCTCCGAAGTATTTCGAACTGAGCCTCGACGGCGGCGCGACCTTCTCCGAGGCCGCCGCCGAGATTGTCGGCTCGACGATAGTCCTCCGCGACAGCGCCGTCAAGGCCGGCTCCGACGTCGTCGTCCGTTATGCCTGGAAGAAATACCTTGAGACGAACCTCTACAACGGCGACGGTCTCCCCGCCGAGCAGTTCATCTCCAAATAACCCTCGCGCCTCCGGTTCCGGTTCTTGGTCCCGGTGACGCTCCCTTCGC
>JAKSJS010000012.1 GCA_024398155.1 Bacteroidales bacterium
AGGAATTTCAGCAACTCCATCTCCATAAACAATAGCAGCGGATATGACACTTCCCGCTCCGTAGGTGTAGGCCATTTGCAGCCATTTGCCGTCCGGGACGGTTTCCTTGGCCGTTATTATGCGATCCAAGCTGTCATAAGTGCACTCGACTCTAGTACCGTTGGTCGACTGTTCAGTCGAGAGGAGACCATATGTGTTATATGTGTATGCTGTGTTGTATTCGTTCGGCCGTTCCACCAGCGTAACCCTGCCATACTTGTCACGATAGGTCTTTATTGTCCCGTTAGGATTCGTGTGCGAAGTGATTGAAGTTCCGTCGGTGTTCCATGTATAGCTATCAGTCTGGGTCCCTGCGCTAGGGTCAACCATCTTCGTCCTTCGACCGAAGTTATCATAAGTAAATACCGTCTCCACATTCCCCGGTGCTGACACTTTGGAAGGCTGGCCGTCATCGCGGAGCGTGTAGGTGATAGTTCCTCCGGCATCAGTAACACTTACCACGTTGCCATTCGCATCAGTCGTTTTGATGGAAGTCATGCCGTCTTTTACCGTAGTCACGCTGGTCCCATCGTATGACCATGTTGAAGTCTTTCCTGAACCTTCTGTGAGGGATACAGGGCGCCCATACGCATCGTACGTATAGGTGCTCCAGTAAGTTGCCGCTTGTCCGCGATAGGGTAACGATGTTCTTGACAGACGCCCGTATAGGTCATATTCGTTATCCACCCATTGCCACTGCCCATCAAAGCGTTTGACGCCATTCCTGATTTCACGTCCGAGGGCATCGTAATGGATAACCGTTTCCGGCTTTCCTGTAATCGCGGTGGCCACAATATAGAGGCCGGTTCCTCCCCATGATGGCGTCCGTTGTTCAATCGTCCCGTCAGGATTTGTAGTGGAAACCAGATTGCCCCAGGAATCGTAGGAATATGAAGTAGTCCTGTTCCTGTAATCTGTGGCTGTCGTTGGTTTTCCGAACTTGCTGTACCCACCAAAACTCGTCGTGTGGCCCAGTTCGTCCGTCTTAGTAAGTAGATATCGGCCGTTACTATCATATGTGTATGTCGTTCCGACAAACTCAGTCGATCCATAAAGTGAGGATTTCTCCGAAATTACATTACCCAAAGTGTCGTACTGCCATTTTGTCTCAGATACCAGATTGGTGGCGTCGAAGTATACTGGGTCCCCGATCGGCTCATATGGATGTAATATTGTGGTATCTATCGGTTCAAGAGGCTCAAAAGGTATCACTTCCTCCAATGAACCAATAAGTTCAAGGCTGTCGAGGGGTGAGGAGATTGCCGGATCGCTGAGAATGGTAGGGCTGCCAAATATGGGCCGGAGAATGGGGCTGATGTAGACTGTGCCGTATTGTCCCACATAGTGTTTTCGTGTCAGTAGACGATAACAGCTATCATATGTGTTGACATACTTCTCCTTCCATCCAAGATCTGTGCAGCCGTCTCCTTCCTTGATACTGTATTCTTCACTTGGGGCCCCTAGAACATACTTGGACGTGGTCGTACTATTTTCGTATTTGCGTGTAATCTTTTCTGTCTGTGCCGGACCAGTCCCGATGCGACGACTTGTCTGCGTCGTATGAGGAAGGTCGAAACTGTTATAGGAATAGGTGGTGGTAGTCTCTATTCCAGTTAGGATGTCGTTTTCAACTCGACTAGTTAAACGGGGATTGAGCTTCCCATAAGGCGTACTGTGATCATCATAAGTGTTTGTGATGGTGTAGTATGGATCAGACTGGATAGAACCGTGGCGGGAGGTTATGGACGTCACGACTCCCATTTTTTGCGGATCGTGAATTTCCTCGACTATATTTCTGGCATCTCCATCTCCAGCTAAGTAATCAGTTGTTCGGATTTTAGAGAAACCGCAGAATCCGAGTCCGAGACTGTGGACGACGCCATTGAAATAATTGTAATTCTTGTACCTGTAGCGACGAGCGTTCGGACTGTTATCCAGATAAGCCTCTTCATATTCGAGCACATTCAAAGGAAGAGCCCTGAAGGCATAGCCGGATGAATTATTGACCGTAAAAGTACTGTCTGTCAAATAGCGGCTGCAGGATGGGAGATAGTTATAATCATTGAAAATTCTCCTCCCCATGCTGTCTACAGACAAGGTAAGACATCGTATTTCATTCGACTGCAAAGAATATTTGTATTCACGGATATAGTGGCCGTCAATCTTTATGAAACAACTCGCTCCAGAATAGTCTACGACATTGCAGGGAATAACGCCCTTCGCATCAGTAATAGTTGATGGCGACAGGGTAAAAGAGTTAAATGTTGAGCCGTCCCTGTTTATGCAAGTCCCAAATGTCGTCCCGCTGATCTTTACGAGATCCGATAGCCCGTCATTGTTAATGTCTATGAACATGAAGGTGTCAATTAACGACCTATGTGTCAGATAGACAGTAGAATGCCGGAATGAAACGCCGTCGAACGCGTAGCGAGACCATACATTCCCTCCTCTCTGAGTGGGCGAGACCATTATCTCAATATAGCCGTCACCATTAATGTCTGTTATATAGGAAGGCCTTGTCGTAGAAGACAGAATAGAAGATGTTATTTCATCATATGTGTTTTCCTTGACAAAAGAAGATGATTCCTGCAGACGGTATACGTCTAAGCCGGAACTTGTCGCATAGCACAATTCGGTTTTCGAATCATTGTCAATGTCGCAGACAATAAGGCTTTTGGAATTTACAAGGGTATAGTCAAATAGTTCTGAGTCGCATAGCACGGCGTGGGTGGACAGGTCAATCAGGGTAGCATAAGATGTCTGATCAAAGAGTCGTCTGCTATTGTAGTTCTTATCGAAGGCCACGGAAAGAAGTTGAATCTTTCCGTTCCCAAGAAAGTCGCCCCAGAAGTACTCCCTACGATAAGGACTTACATGGTTTCCACTCGTGATGGTTCCGTGAACAAGTACTTCGAATAGAGAGTCCTGGACAGGGATGCCGAAAGTATCACATTTGTATATGGTTATCAGCAGCTTTGTATTATCACCACTAGTTCCATTGAAATTCACCTTTACGAGTTCATCAAGGCCATCGCCATCCACATCAACCGCTTCTATGGTTTGAAAACCGCTACCAGCAGTGATGCTGCAAGAAGGAGTGGCTGATTGAGTTATTTCTGGAGCAAACAGGATGGCTTGATTATCCGGATATAAACTGCCAAACTGATAGAAAATGCCGTTGGGGTTCTTAACGCCATAATTGTCATAATCAGGGTAGCACAGGATCCCGTCATTAAAACTGCCGGCCACAAATTTCCCACGACGGCAGATAAAATCACAATCTTCATCATTAGACGTAAACGCTTCGTTTAGATAAATAAAATGGTCGATATCCTGATAGAGATATCCATTGTTAGGTTGGTAGTGATTCTCGACAGATCCATATTCGAATTTTAGCGGGCGAAGCGAGACTCCATCGGAAGAGCAGTTGACCTGTGAGAGGAGCCAGACGTTGTCATTCTGTACATAGTCAAGATTATATTGGCAAAGCGTGGTCTCGTTGTTTTTGGATGAGACTCCAACCAATCGGTAATCCCGATATACTGACCTGCCGGCGTAATATCTTGTGGTAAATACTGTATTTGCCGTGTACGAAAAAGATATCTCTGCATGATATTGGCCGGATTGGTCAAAGCCGTAGCGGATTGTTGACAGACGGCCAATGCCGTTGTCTGAATCTGAATAGTATTCAAATATAATTTTGCGGCCTTCGAGGTCTGTTATCTCGGTAATTGGATATGAGGGCATGTCGTAATCAGCACCTGTGCCATTACCAAACTGAGCCGTCGTCCCGTTCGGATATTTGACCGTGAAGGAATCCACATATCCGAGATCATTATAATTCGGGCATACTAGGATGTTCCCAGACGCAGTTATCAGGGGAAAGGACGGATATAAACTAAATAGTATGGTATTCCTTACGATGGGGACTCCATCAAGGGCGAAGACCGCATCTGTGTCATTCACATTTGCTCCCTTTGCCGTACCATGGTAATACATGTTCTTGTTGACAAGGATAATTGATGAGAGACCTTGAATATCCCAGCCATAACCAGCCCATCCTTCGCCGGCCTGGCTGTTATATGCCAAGGAAACCGATGGAATGAATTTGTACTCGGATGCTGTTGTGATGGGAATCTGATAAGTCCTTGCGCCTGTGGGGGTAACTCCTTCATGAATGGGGATTTCTCCCACGGCATATTCTTCGAACTCCGGTATTAAATCCACTTGAAGACTATCCCACAAGGAAGATACTTTGGCTTCATGTTCGGCTCTGTTGCTCTCGAAGAAGGCAATCTTTTCGCATTCTGAAGGCGCCAGACTCTTAGGCTTCGAGGTGGTGGGACGACTGGTGAGGCCAAAGTCAAAAGGCCTGGCGACGTATTCAACGTGGACACTTCCGTCAGGGTATTGAGTAACAGTGCTGTCTAATTGGAAATGATAGGAAGACTCTTGCGAGAAGGCCGGCCCGGCATTATGGAGCAGCAGAGATATAATGAATATAGATACGAGGATATGTCGTCTATCGTGTCTCATGTACGTCATTTCGAGTTGCAACAGTCTGGTATAAGAATGGCTTCAGGGCGATTGGATTACTATTGCCAGTTGATATGACGCCAAGCTTAAAATAGTTAAGGCAATTTTTAGTCAAGATGTCCAATACTAACGAAGACGGATTATAAGCAGAAATGCCCGCGATGCCTGATGGCGATTCATTCTCTAGCAATTGAAACATATTGAACGACAGCGTATCAGTCGCCGTAGAAACTTCAAGAGAGTCATCTTGATATTCGTGTGGATAAGTAGAGTTTTCGACTAACGTAATGCAGGATATGCGGTTGCCGGCTGAGTCATATGAATACAAAAGATGAGTCTGACAAAGCAACGGTGTGCTTAATGCAAGACAAAACAGTATTGCAACAATATGTTTCATGGATGTTATGTTGGGAGTGGTAGTCCAGTGTAATTGTCAGAAGATGATGGTAAGTTAGTTCCGCCTAATATAACGTTCAAATTTACTATTTAAATCTGATAATATCAATATACCTGGGAATTTGTTGTCAAACTTGGCGCTTGGTGTCTGTATCTTGGAGGATGTGAACATCCCAATTGTAATTTGCCAGGGTTAAGATACGAAAAAAACGTATCTTTGCCCCGAAATGAAGAAAGTTTATATAGAAACATACGGCTGTCAGATGAATGTCAATGACAGCGAAGTCGTCCTCTCGATCCTCGAAGGCGAGGGCTACGCCCTTACTGAGGAGATGGGGGAGGCTGACCTCATACTTGCCAATACATGCAGCATACGCGACAATGCAGAACAGCGCGTATGGGGACGCATAGACCGGTTCCGCCTTGAGAAGAAGGCCCGTCCGGGCGTTCTCGTCGGCATCCTCGGCTGCATGGCCGAGCGCCTCGGCGAGAAGCTGCTCGCGAGCGGCGTTGTCGACATAGTCGCCGGCCCCGACGCCTACCGCTCCCTCCCTGCGCTCGTCGCGAAGGCCGCTGCCGGTACCCCCTGCCTTGACACGACCCTTTCCCGTACGGAGACTTACGCCGAGCTCGTTCCCTCTCGCATGGACAAGAAGGGCGTGAGCGCCTATATCTCGATCATGAGGGGCCGCAACAACGTATGTGGGTACTGCGTCGGTCGCTATGCCCGCGGCGCCGAGAGGAGCGGCGAGCCCCTCTCGCTAGTGCGCGAGGCCTGCGACCTTTTCAACCGCGGCTACAAGGAGGTGAGCCTTCTGGGCCAGAACGTTGACTCCTACCTTTGGAAAGGGGAGGACGGTGAGACCGTCGATTTTGCCGACCTTCTCGAGATGGTCGCGGCTGTATCTCCCGACCTCCGTGTGCGTTTCTCCACCTCGTACCCTTCCGACATTACCGACAAGGTCCTCTATACGATGGCGTCCCATGAGAATATATGCCGCCATATCCATCTTCCCGTCCAGTCCGGCAGCAACGCCATGCTCGAGAAGATGAGGCGCAAATACACCCGCGAGTGGTATCTCGAGAGGGTGGCCCGCATACGTGAGATCATGCCCGACTGCGGCCTCACCACCGACGTCATAGCCGGCTTCTGCGGCGAGACCGAGGAGGACCACAAAGATACGCTGAGCCTCATGGAGACCGTCGTGTTCGACTCGGCCTTCATGTTCCAGTACTCTGAAAGGCCCGGCACTCTTTCCGCGAAGAAATACGAGGACGACGTTCCTCCCAAAGTCAAGACAGCCCGCCTGAACGAGATCATAGCCCTCCAGGGCCGCATGAGCGAGAAGAGCTACGCCGCCGAGGTCGGCCGGCTCCATAAAGTGCTCGTCGAAGGCCCTTCGAAACGAAACCCGGACGAGCTCTGCGGCCGTGCGGGCAACTACAAGATGTGCGTGTTCCCCGGAGAAGGCCGGAAAACAGGCGATTATGTGACTGTAAGGGTTGTGGATTCTACGCCGGCTACGCTTATCTGCCGGATTGAGGAGCAGTAAGCGTGCGCCTTTTCTTTGTCGGGCGTACAAGCAGCTGGACATCGATGCCTTCCACCTTGTATCCCTTGAACTTCCTGTGGCCGAGATATTCCTGGAGGATGTCGTTCAACTCCTCGTCTATCAGGTCCCTGTAGGTATTGCTCTCGCAGTCGTAGACGTGGGCGTGGGGCATGGGCGTGACGTCGAAGAACATCTTGCTCGTGCGGCTCATCCTCTGGCGGTAGACCCCGATGGAGGACATCTGGAAGAGAATGTTGTATACAGAGGCGACGGTCACCTTCGCGCTTCCCTTTTCACTTATTGCGGCAGCGACCATGTCCGCCGAGGCGTGCCCGAGCTCGAGCATCGCTTCGTGGACGGCAATCCTCTGGGGGGTCGCCTTGAGGTCCTTCTTCTTTAGTATGGCCCTGAATTCTTCGATTCCGAGGGGCTTGAGTTCTAACATCCTGTAATATAGATTACTAAATACCCCGCAAAGGTAGTCTTTATTTTTAAAGATTCAAAATTGAGGTTTTGGTTGGATTGGCGCTTTTGTAAAAATAGTCAAATAAACTTGACATTATGTAAAATGTGTTATACATTTGCGGAGAAGTCTTAAAACAATCGCAATTATGAAAAAGAATTATCTCCTGCCGTATAAATTCAAGAAGATAGGTATGGCGTTGTTCCTTCCGTTCCTGACTGTCTGCCTGTGGCTGTTGTTTGCCGAGGATGGATTAGAGTTTGACTACTTCCATATACCGGTTCTTGCAGTCTGGCTGGATGAGCTTGGGAACTCCTCCGGTTTCTTCGAGATGACAAAGACAGATCCGATCAATGAGATAGGTATGTTGGGTCTGCTCGTTTCTCTTTGCTTCATGGCTCTTTCGAAGGAAAAGGATGAGGACGAAATGACCGGACAAGTCAGAATGCAGTCCTTTGTGTGGAGCTTCTGGGTCACTTCTGCAATACTATTACTCGGGATACTTTTCCTTTACGATTTTGCCTTTCTCTACTTCGCTTTCGTGGCGATATTCCTTGTCTTTATCCTGTACATCTTGAAATTCAACTTGGCTATGATTGCCATCAGGAGGGAGAACGATGAAAAATAGTATTCGCGTTGAACGTGCCATCAAGGATATTACTCAGCAGGAACTCGCCAACGCTGTCGGAGCGAGCAGACAGACAATCAATTCCATTGAGGCAGGAAAGTATGTACCCTCTACTGTGCTGTCATTGAAGATTGCCAGATATTTCGGTAAACCGACTGATTCTATTTTTCAGCTGGATGAGGATGACTGATATGAGGCTGTCCTGATAATATTAAACAACTTTTGAAAGATTACCAGACTGTACATACTGCCGAATCGAACATATAGATTTGTCTCATTAATCATTCATAACCTGCGGAAACTATTAAATTATCACAATTTCCGCAGATTATATTTAGTTTGTTATTATATTTGCCAATCGAAATGTGATAAAATTATGATGATTGGAAGAACAGTTGAAAAACAGAAACTGCTTAAAGCAAACAACTCGGAATATTCGCAGTTTGTCACCGTGTATGGCAGGCGCCGTGTCGGAAAGACATTTTTTGTGCGAGAGACTTTTGATTACAAATTCACATTTGAGCATTCCGGACTGGCAAAAACCGGAATGAAAGGGCAACTGGAGAATTGGCAGTCATCGATGAAATATCACGGTCGGGAAGTCGGCCGCCCCAAAACGTGGATTGAAGCCTTCAACCAATTGAAAGATCTTATTCTTTCTTCAGGCGAAAAGAAGAAAGTCATTTTCATTGATGAGATGCCTTGGATGGATACCCCGCGTTCTGGGTTCATAGGTGCGCTTGAGGGTTTTTGGAACGGATGGGCATCTGCCCGCAAGGATGTCACTCTTATTGTCTGCGGCAGTGCAACATCGTGGATAATCAATAAACTTATAAAGAACCAGGCAGGACTTCGCGGGCGGGTGACGACAAAAATTCAGATTCTCCCGTTTACTCTTGCAGAATGTGAGCAATTTGCTTCCCGAGCCAAGCTTGGAATGCAAAGAAGTCAAATTGCTGAATGCGCCATGGTAATGGGTGGAATACCATATTACTGGGCTTTTCTGGATCGGGAGAAAAGTCTTGCACAAAATATTGATGATTTGTTCTTCAACGAAACAGGGGAACTGTACGGAGAATATGACGAACTGTTCTCGTCTCTTTTCAAGCATCCTGAGCCATATATCAAAGTAGTTGAACTCCTGGGCAATAAAAAAGTTGGGATGACCAGAGAGGAGATTATTTCAGGAGGGATATCTGACAACGGCAAATTGACTGATATTCTTAAGGATCTTGAGCAGTGCGGATTCATCAGGAAATATGCCGCCTATGGCTACGATTCAAACCATGCGATATTCCAACTCATTGACTCCTACACGCTGTTTTATCACAAGTTCATTAAAGAGAATTTCAAGAAGGACGAACGCTTTTGGTCGCACAACATTGGAAAACCTATTTACAATAGCTGGTGCGGGCTGGCATTTGAACGTCTGTGTTTGCTTCATGTCAATCAAATTAAACAAGCTCTTGGAATAACAGGTGTAGTAAGTGGGATCTGTTCGTGGAAAGTAGAGAGGGGTAATGATCTCCCCGGTGCTCAGGTAGACCTGATTCTCGACCGCGATGACAATGTGATTGACCTTTGTGAAATGAAGTTCACTCGGGAACGTTTTCTCGTAACAGCTGAATATCATGAGAAATTGCTGAACAAGCGCGCCCGCTTCCTTGAAGTCTCCGACAAATCAAAGGGGGTTCATTTGATTCTTGTTAGTGCACAAGATGCGGTCCGGAATGCCTACATTGACGAATTTCAGAAAGTCATACCTCTTGATGCTCTCTTTGCTCCATACATTACGATATAGTTATAATCTGCGGAAATTATAAATTTTTATAACTTTCCGCAGATTATTTGCTCTTGGGTAATAGACTTTGTCTTCATGGAAGAACCCGTATTGAACGAACACAACAAGGCAGAGTGGAAACTGGTCCAGAGTTTGTCCTATCCCATTACAAGTGCCAGGATGGAGTTGTCTCAAAGACAGATTTGAGCAATCTCAATCGAACCTTCTGTCAGTTTGAATGGCAGAGATTCGCTTGCGCTTGAACTGATGATGCAGCAAGTCAAAGATTCGGTTTGTATAGCCTTTGCCATTGATGGTAAACCGTATGATTTAGTTATTACAAGACTTTTGTGGGATTAGGGTGAATTGACAAGGCCTATCAGCGGATTTTTCGGAATTTATGCTTACATTTGCGTTTTGTGCGCGCGCAGGTGTGTGCTGTGGGCGTGAGTACGAATAAGATTCATTAACAGCTTAAGATGAAAGTTACAGAAAAGAATTTCAGGAATTTCGAGGCATGGGCCCTTGTTACCGGAGCTGCTTCCGGCATGGGACGCCTGTACTCGAAGGAACTCGCCCGCATGGGCTACAACATACTTGCCGTCGACATCAATGCCGCCGGACTTGAAACCGTCGCCGAGGAGATCAGGACGGAGATTGCCGCCCTCGAGGACTGGAGAGCCGCTTCGAAGGAAGCCTTCCGCATAATCCCCGTAGTCCAGGACCTCTCGAGGATGGAGGCTGCCGCCGAGCTCCACGCCAAGACTGACGCCGCCGGTGTAGAGGAGGTAGAAGTGCTCGTCAACAATGCCGGACTGCTTCTCTACGGATACCTCCTCAAGACAGATCCCGTGAAGCTCAGCCGCATAATGATGGTCCACAGCTTCACTCCTCTCCTCATCTGCCGCGAGTACATGCCCGCTATGGTCAGGAAAGGATACGGAAAGGTTCTCAACATCTCTTCCCTCGCCGCAGTCATGCCCTGGCCGGTAATCGGTATGTACGGCAATACGAAACGCTTCACAAAGGGCTATTCCCGCCAGCTCCGCATCGAGTGCCGCGGTACCGGAGTGAGCGTCACGAACGCATATTTCGGGGCTGTTGACACTCCTCTTATCGGTCTGAAGCCGAATCTCAGGAAACTGGCCCATAATTTGGGAGTGATGATTGCGCCCGAGAAAGCCGTCGACAGCGCGCTGCGCGCGACTTTCGCCGGCCGCAAGGGAGCGATGCCCGGTTTCTTGAACTGGATATTCTACCCCATCTGCGCGATACTGCCCGACTGCATCCTGTCCCTGCTTGTACGCTGGATAGGCGGAGTCCTCGGCGTACCTCCGAAACTCGTCATCGAAGACTAATTTTTATTTATGAGACATAAACTAACGGTTACCGCGCTTGCCGCCCTTCTTCTTGCAGCCTGCTTCTCTTCCTGCAAGTCCCAGTTCGAGATGCTGCTCAATTCGAGCGACGTCCGCACCAAGTATGATGCGGCCTTCGAATATTTCAACAACGGCAAATACTCAAAGGCGGCCGACCTTTTCGAGTCCCTTTCTGTCCAGACTCCCGGAATGGCCATGGATGATACCGTCCAGTACTACTGGGGCCTTTCCAACTACAAGTTCAAGGACTACTATACGGCCGAGACGAACTTCCTCAAGTTCACTGAGAACTATCCCGCTTCGCCCTTTACCGGCGAGGCCAAGTTCCTCCGCATAGACTGTCTCTTCCGCCAGACTCTCCGCTACGAGCTCGACCAGGCGCCGACCTACAAGGCCCTCACGGCGATAGGCGAGTATATCGCCGCCTATCCGACGAGCGAACATGTCGGGGAGTGCAAGGATATGATAAAGGAACTCCAGCTCCGTCTCGACACGAAAGCCTACGAAGCCGCGAAGCTGTACTACAAGATGGAGGACTACAAAGCCTCGAGAGTCGCCTTCCGCAATGTCCTCAAGGACAACGCCGAGAATGCCTTCCGCGAGGATATCCTCTACTATACGGCCATGTCCTCCTACAAATATGCGAAACTCAGTGTCCCCGCCAAGCAGAAGGAAAGGTATCTTGTCTTCATCGACGACTACCTGAACTTCGTCGGCGAACTTCCCGACTCACCTTATTGCAAGGAGCTCGAGAACCTCTACAAGAAGGCCCAGAAAGCCATCGGACGCGGAGTCGAGGATACCGGTGATGACATGAAGGAGAAGGATTTCGCCCGCGAGAGGAAAAAACTTCTCAAGGAGGAAGGAAAAAAATGAAACTCGCGGTAAAACCCGGAGTATAACTAATGGAAAGAAATAAAAACTGAATAATAAAATGAACAGCAACAAGAAAGTACCTACAAACACCCAGACCAGGGACCTTTGCGATTTCGCCGCCCCTACCGGTAACATCTATGAGACCGTAGTAATCCTCTCCAAGAGGGCCAACCAGCTCTCGATGGCCGAGAAGAAGGAACTCACCCGCAAGCTCGAGGACTTCAAGGACTCCCGCGAGACTATGGAGGAAATCTACGAGAACCGTGAGCAGATCGAGATCTCGAAGTACTATGAGCGCCAGCCCAAGTCCACTCTCGTATCCATCGCTGAGTTCGAGGAAGGCGAGATCCTCTACAGACAGGCAGGCGAGAAGGAGAACTAAGCTTTCCTCCCTCCATGCTCTCTAGACTGAACATAAGCAATTACGTACTTATAGACTCTCTGGACATCACTTTTCCGGAGGGTCTTATAATTATTACCGGAGCGACCGGAGCCGGAAAATCCATCCTGCTCGGCGCCCTGGGGCTTGTGCTCGGCTCAAAATCCGATGTCTCTGTCCTTGGCGACCCCACGGCGAACTGTGTCGTCGAGGCTGAGTTCAGCGGCCCCCTGCCAGACGACGTGGTCGCTCTCCTCGAGGAGAACGATGTCGAAACTGACGGCGGGAACCTCATAATAAGAAGGGTGGTGGCGCCTTCGGGACGCTCCCGCTCCTTCATAAACGATTCGCCGGTCCAGCTGGCCCTGCTGGGGGAGATTTCCTCGAACCTTCTCGACATCCATTCCCAGCACCAGACCCTCCTTCTCAAGGACACGAAGTTCCAGCTCTCGCTGCTTGACGCCTATGCCGGGAATGCGGGACTGTTGGAGGAATGTGCGTCGGCCCATAGGAAAGTCGCCTCTCTGAAAGCTGAACTTTCCGACCTTGACTCGAAGATTGCCCTGATCGAACGCGACAGGGACTACAACGAAGCCCTGCTCGGCGCCCTGAAGTCCGCCTCCCTCCGGGACGGCGAACTTGAGGAGCTTGAGGCCGAACAGGAAAAGCTTGCCAATGCCGAGTCGATAAAGACTGCCCTCTGCGAGATACTCGGGACGTATGAGGGGCCCGAGGAGCTCTCCTCGAACATCGCGGACTCCCTCAAGGAGATACGCCGCAGGATGGAGAAGCTCGTCCGCTATATCCCTTCGATGGACTCCCTGTCCTCCAGGGTCGATTCCGCAAGAGTCGAGCTCGAGGACATAATCTCCGAGGTCGAGTCCGAGAACGCGGCGCTTGATGTGTCCCCCGAACGTCTCCAGGAAATCGAGGACAGGCTCTCCCTCATCTATTCCCTCCTCAGGAAGCATAATGTCGGGACTGTTGCCGAACTGCTTTCAATCCAGTCCTCTCTCGAGGAGGTATGCCTGGATTCTTCCGCCCTGTCCGAAAAGAGAAGTGAACTCGCGGAAGAGCTCGAGAGGGCGACCCGCGGCCTCGAGGCGGCGGCCTCCGCTCTGCGCTCCGCGCGAGCCGGCGCCGTCCCCGCCTTCTCCGCCGCCCTCGAGTCGTCTGTGCGCTCGCTGGAGCTCCCTCTGGCGCGTTTCACTGTAGAACTTGTCCCGCTCGATACGATCTCGCCCTCCGGCTTTGACGCCGTCAGGTACCTCTTCAGCGCTACCGGGGCGAACCCCGTCGAGGTCGCCCGTTGTGCCTCCGGCGGAGAAATGTCTAGGATAATGCTATGCCTGAAGGACATGATGGCCCGCTACTCCAATATGCCGACGATGATCTTCGACGAGATCGACACCGGAGTGTCCGGAAGTGTAGCCGACAGGATGGGTTCCATGATATGCTCGATGGGGCGTTATATGCAGGTGTTCGCGATAACCCACCTTCCCCAGGTTGCGGCGAAAGGCGATGCCCATTATCTGGTGTCCAAGACGACGGATACCGCTACCGGGACCTCCGTTTCCACTCTTTCTCTCCTCGAAGGAGAGGCGAGGGTCCTCGAGATAGCCCGCATGCTCTCCGGGTCGCGTCTTACCGACGCGTCGATTGCGAACGCCCGTTCGCTGATGAATGAATAATCCTCACCAAAAAGAATATACTATGGCTCTCAAACACATTACCAAGAAGGAATTCCTCGAGAAGATTTGGAATTTCGAGGAGTCTCCCAAAGAATGGAAATTCCGTGGCATGCGTCCCGCGATAGTGGATTTCTATGCCGTATGGTGCGGCCCCTGCCAGATGCTTTCTCCCGAGCTCGAGGACATCGCCCTTGAGTATGAGGGCAAGGTTGACATCTATAAGGTCAATACCGACGAGGAGCCCGAGCTCTGTAATGCCTTCGGCATAACGAGCATCCCGGCTCTCCTGTTCTGCCCCGTCAGCGGCGAACCCTCCATGACACTGGGATTCAAGCCTAAAGCAGCCCTCAAGGCTGCAATAGACGGAATGCTTTAAAACTTAAGATTGTTCTACTTTACTGCGGTGATCGAGAAATCGGGACCGTACGTTACACGGCGGACTGCGCTATTGAGCAGTCCGCCTTCGTTTTTGCGTACCATGAGGAAGGAGGACTGGAGCTCGGAGACCCTTTCGCGTTCCATCATCTCGGGGAAACGGTCGCCATAGCGCGCGCACATAGTAATAAGGTAGTGGCCGAGGTCATACCCCTGGAAGGCATAGGCCGAGGGCTCGGTATTATAAAGCGCCCTGTACTTCATGAGGAAGTTCTTGACACGGGCTTCCGAATAGTCCGTGTCGTATGTGAGCGACATGTGGAGATTCGTGTTGTGGAAGTTCTCGACCTCTATCGTGTCGAAACTCTTTATCTTCGAGGGAGCATAGAGGACTACGCTCTTTCCGGAGTGGACGAGGAGGTTGAGGTTCCTCACGACATCGTTGACGAAGGCTTCCTTCTCGGAGGCTATCATGAAACGGGTCACGCTTCCATCACCAGCCATGAGGGTAGTGAGATGGTTGAGTATGTCGCGTCCTTCAAGGATGTTGTAGCTGAAGGTCGAGTAGGAGAGTCCGCTTTCCTTGAGGATAAGGTTGATCGCGGAGGAGTCGGCGACTTCCTTGGAGTATTTCTCATAGATGACGACCATCCTGTCGCCCTCGGCGAAGTCTTCCTTTATCCAGGAGGTAAGGTCCCGGAGCTGGGCAGAGGCGGGGGTGGGAGCCTGGATGAGGTTCGTGAACCCGGAAGTCATCGCCTCGTTGCGGGGATCCATGGGGGAGACTACCGGAGTCTCGTCCTTAACCTCGGAGAGGACCTTCCTCAGGTCTTTCTCGGCTACGGGGCCGAGTATGAAGTCGTAGTCCGAACCGGCGAGTGAAGGGTAGGAGCCGGAGGCGTCGTAGACCTGGAATTCGCTCTTTATGCCCTCGTCGCCTTTATCGGAAGCCGCGAGGAGCAGGCCGCTGTAGAAGTCCATGTTGCCGTCGGAGCCTCCTGCGGAAACCTTGAGGGGGAGAAGAACGGCGAAGCTGACTTTGTCCTTGCCCTGGTAGACAGGCTCCGGGACCTCGTCGGAAACCTTATCACCGGCGGGGGAGTACTCTTCGGTATCCTCATCGACGTAGAGAGAGGAACTCTCGTCCTTAGGGGTGAAGACTGTCTCGTTGTCGTAGAGACTTGCCTGGGCCTTGGAGGGGATGATGAGTTTCTGGCGGGCGCTGAGCTTGCTCGAGACAAGATTGTTGGCTTTCATGATGGAGGCGGGGCTTACGCCGTATTTCTCGGCTATGGCGTCGAGGTCCTCGTACCATTTCACCTTATGGATCTTTGTGGGACCGGAGGGGATTTCTTCCTTGACGGGTTCCGGCTTGGCGACGGCTTCCGTAGCATCGGGTTCGGCCGGGACAGCCGGGACGACGATCCTCGGGCTTTCGACGGTCTCCTTGTTGTCGGATACGACAGCTGCGCTGCTGACGGGGATGAGGATAATCGAGTCCATCTTGAGACCGTTCTCCTTGAGGCCGGGATTGGCGTCATAGAGATCCTGCTCCTTGACCTGATAGGCCTTGCAGATGGAGTAGACCGTCTGGCGCTGGGTCACTATATGGGAATAGTAGAGTTTTCCGCCACGGCTGACTTTCTCAGTCGAGATGTTGACTGCGGGTGCTACATAGTCCTGGGCGGCGGCGCCGAAAGCGGCACATCCGACCAATATCATGATTGCGACTATCCTTTTCATAATTCTTCTCTTTTTTCGGGCCCCTCACGGGAACCTATAATGTTCCGGCAAACGCCAGGAGTCTTTCACAGAATGCCCTCCATGAGAGCCTTTCCTTTTCGGAGGCGATACTGCGGCGGCAGGCCGCGGCGATCTCCGGGTCGGAGAAATAGCGCTCTATGGCTTCTCTTACGAGAGCGGGCTCAGGGCTGTCTACGGCAAGTCCCGTACCAGACTCGCCGATTGTCTCCCTGAGGCCTCCGACCGAGGTCACGACCATCGGAAGGTCGAAGTGGTAGGCGACGGCGCTTATTCCGCTCTGGGTCGCGCTCCTGTAGGGCAGGACCGCGAGGTCGGCGGCGCTGAAGTAGGCGGAGACCTCCGAGTCCTTTATGTAGCGGAGGTCGGTCCTGATCCTTCCGCGTCCGGGAAGGCTTCCTATTATCTCCGCATATTCGTCGAAAGAGCCGTAGGGCTCTCCGGCAATCAGCAGCTGGTACTCGTCAGAAAGCCCGCGGAAGGCTTCAAGGAGTATGTCCAGCCCTTTGTATTTCCTTATGAGTCCGAAGAAGAGCAAGGTCTTCTTCGAGGGGTCGAGGCCGAATTTCCGGCAGGCCTCCTCCCGGTCCATCCTCTCCCCGAAGTGGGAGTAGAGGGGATGGTTCAGCGTGATGGTCCTCTTGGACGGGTCAAGGGCGGCGAGGTCGTCCCTGACGGCGTTGCATAGGGTCACGCATCCGTCACTTCCCTTGAGGAAGTATCTTGTCAGGGGGGCGTCGAAGAAATGGGGTTCGTGGGGAATCACATTGTCAAGTATCGACACCACCTTGACTCCGGCCACCTTCTTGTGGATCATGCGGGTTATCCACCCCAGCGAGGGGGCGAACCAGCTCATCCAGTAGCGTACGATGACAAGGTCGGGGCCGAACCCGCTCATCGCCTTGAGAGTCCTCCCGAAAGAGAACGGATTGGCCGTGTCAAGCAGAGATACGCTCTCCACAGGCACGGCCTCGTCATCCTCGGTAACATACTGTGTCTTTCCGGGGAACAGGATGTCGGGGTACTGCCTCTTGAAATTGAAGGCTCTGACATCGTTCTCCCGGCCCAGCTCGCCGTACAGGCAGGCGTTGAACTGGGAGATCCCTCCCCTATAGGGATAGAAACACGACAGTATCGCTATCTTCAAAATTATTCCTCTTCGGCTTTGACGCCTTTGTTCTTTACATACTCCTCGTTGAGTCCGGCGATGATCTCGTCGGTGATGTCGAGAGCCGCATCAGCTGTGATGACGGGGGCACCACCCTGGTTGGCGATGATCATGGCATAGCCCTTATCCTCGTTGTAGGCTTCTACGTAAGTCTGGATGGCGTCGATGATCTGGTTGGTCATGACCTGCTGCTCCTCGTAGATTTCCTGGCTCTTCTGATTTGCGAACTGCTCGAACTCGGCTTTCTGCTGCTCGAGCTTCTGGGCCTGGGCCTCGGCGGTCGTACGGGTCATGAGACCTTTGTTGACCTTGTCGTTGAAATCGTTGAAGCTCTTCTCAAGTTTCTTCTGGCGGGTGGTTACAACATTCTGGATGTTGTTGACCTTGGTCTCGACAACGGATTTGAGGTCATTTGCCATATCGTACTCTTCGACTACGCGGTCAAGGACGAAATAGACGATGGAACCGGCTTCGGCTACGATAGTTTCACCTTCGGCAGCTTCGGGGGCTGCGGTTTTCTTGTTGGCGGTGAAGAAGAGAACGGCAACGACGATTGCAAGGACTGCTGCTGCGCTGCTCAGGTAAATAGATAAATTTTTCATTTACGTTTTTATTGTTGATTGTTATTATTCAGCTTTTCTACGGCGCGCCCGTTTGCGCGCGCAAAGTGCAAATATAGTCATTTTTCGGGATATCCTTCCCTAATTGCATCAAGATATGCTCCGATTGTCTTCTCAAGGCCCATATAAAGGGCGTCGCAGATCACGGCATGGCCGATCGAGACCTCGTCGGTCCAGGGTATCCTCCTTATGTAGTAGGAGAGGTTCTCGAGGCTCAGGTCGTGGCCGGCGTTGAGGCCCAGACCCGCTTCGCGGGCGGCCTCGGCGGCCCTGACGTAAGGCTCTATCGCCTTCGCGGGATCCTCCTTGTATATCCTCGCATAAGCCTCGGTATAGAGCTCGACCCGGTCGGCTCCGCACTCCTTGGCACCACGTACCATCACTGGATCGGGGTCGACGAAAATCGACACCCTGATGCCTTTGGATTTGAACTGCGAGCATATCCCGGCAAGGAATTCCCTGTTCTTCACCGTATCCCATCCGGCGTTGGAAGTTATTGCGTCATGGGCGTCGGGGACGAGGGTGACCTGGGTCGGGACGACCTCGTTCACGAGCTCGACGAAAGAGGGTATGGGATTGCCCTCAATGTTGAATTCTGTCCTTATCAGGGGGCGGATTTCGCGCACATCGCTGTAGCGGATGTGGCGCTCGTCGGGGCGGGGATGGACCGTTATGCCTTCGGCTCCGAAATCCTCGCAGTCGAGAGCGGCTTTCGTCACGTCCGGATTATTGCCTCCGCGTGCGTTGCGGACGGTCGCTATCTTGTTGATATTGATGCTCAGTTTTGTCATGTCCGTTAAGAAGTTTTTCTTTTTCGTAAGGCAAAAATATGCAATAATTAGGGAATTTTCGCAAAATACTCCTAAATTTGAAGCCTTTATGAAGATTGCCGTTTACTTAAGGAAGGAAGACATCCTCGAAACCGGGGATTACAAGTCGATGATTTCGTCTCTGGCCTCTGCCGGACACGAAGTCTTCCGCGTCTTTTCGGGGGAGGACCTCGAAGGCGGGGCCGACCTCGTCCTTGCCGTAGGCGGCGACGGGACTTTCCTCTCCGCCGCCCGTGTCGTTTCCGACAGCAATATTCCCGTCATGGGGGTGAACATGGGTCGTCTTGGCTTCCTTTCCGGGATACGTCCCGAGGATGTCGCCGAGGCTGTCTCCGGCGCTCCGCTGATTACCGAAGACCGCTCCCTTCTTTCCATTTCCGGAGAAGGATTCGATGCGGGGGAATGCTGTGAAGGGTGGCCTTTCGCCCTCAATGAGATCGCCGTCTCGAGGAAGGGCTCCTCGATGCTCGGGATAGATGTCGAAATAGACGGAGCCCAGCTTCCGACCTACTGGGCCGACGGTATCATAATCTCCACTGCAAGCGGTTCCACGGCCTATTCCCTCTCTGTGGGCGGCCCTATCGTGAACCCTTCCGCAAAGGTTTTGATAGTCTCTCCGATAGCCTCCCACAACCTCAATGTACGTCCGCTTGTCGTACCTGACACCTCCCGGATAAGGATATCTTTCCGCTCCCGCGAGGACCGTGTGACCCTCATGGCGGACAACAGGACCGGAATTGTTCCTTCTTCTTCCGTAATTTCCGTCTCGCTGGCACATTTTTCGCTAAAACGGGTTCGGCCGCGCCGCGAGAGCTTCATCGACGCCCTGACAAGCAAACTGTATTGGGGCGAAGACCGCCGCAACAACGGCCGATAACTTTTTTTCTATGACAGAAGAGAACAAACGCATACCTTCCCACGTCTCGATCATAATGGACGGCAATGGGCGCTGGGCCGCCCAAAGAGGCCGTGAACGTGTATTCGGCCATGCGGCCGGAGTCGAAAGCGTCCGCGCCGTCGTAGAGGCTTCGGTCAAGGCCGGCGTCCGTTATCTTTCCCTGTACGCCTTTTCCGAAGAGAACTGGGGACGCCCCGAAGCCGAGGTCACCCGCCTCATGAGCCTCATGGTCCAGTCCATGAGGAACGAGATCGACTCCCTCGACCGTAACGGAGTCCATTTCGTCGTGCTCGGCAACCGCTCGCGCCTCTCCGACGAGATCAACCGCATGATAGACGAGTGCGATGCGAAGACCGCCCATAACGACCGCCTCACTCTCATGATCATGCTCAGCTACAGCGGGAAATGGGACATCCTCGAGGCTGCGAAATCCCTTGTGAAAGAGGCTCTCGACGACCCGGAGAAGGGTCGCGCTATGGCCGACGGCCTCTCGGCCGAGGACTTCGCCTCCCGCCTTGTGACCTCCGGCTATCCCGATCCCGACCTGATAATCAGGACGAGCGGAGAGAAGCGCCTTTCGAACTATTTCCTCTGGCAGGGAGCCTACTCGGAGTTCTACTTTACGGACGTCCTTTGGCCCGATTTCCGGGAGAAGGAGTTCTTCGATGCGGTAGAAGATTACTCGAGAAGGGACCGCAGATACGGAAAAGTGAAATAAATTGACTATATTTGCGGCTTTGTATAGATAATACAGTGATGAAGATACTGAAGGTAACGCTATTTCTGATTGCTCTGCTGGGGTTCTCCCTGGCGGCGCGTTCGCAGAATAACGCGGTTACCGTCGATTATACCCACCCCCAGAAGTACGTCGTCGGCGGCGTGAAGGTCAAGGGCAACGTCTACTTCAGCGAGGATCAGATCCGCCAGCAGTCGGGCCTGAATCCCGGCATGACAGTGACCGTCCCCGGCGAGGACATATCCAATATCGTCAACCGCCTCTGAATGCAGAGATTCTTCGAGGACGTTTCCGTCGCAATAGACTCCCTGAGCGCAAGCCGCGACACGGCCTGGTTCCGTATCGACATAGAGGAGCGTCCGAGGGTTTCCAAATGGACCTTCACCGGCGTCAAGAGCGGTGAGAAGAAGGATCTCGACGAGCGTCTTGACCTCAAGAGAGGCCGCGAGTTCTCCGACTATGTCGTCAAGACCTCGACCGGTATTATTGAACGCTTCTACAAGGAGAAGGGCTTCATGAACGTCAAGGTCGATGTCGAGACGAAGAAGGATACGATGATCAAGAGCGCGATACGCGTCAACTTCAATGTGGACCGCGGACCCAAGGTCAAGATCAAGACGATCACCTTCGAGGGCAACGACCATGTTCCCGACACGAAGCTCGCGATGGCGATGAAGAAGACCAAGGACGTCCGTCTTGTGAGTCTCTTCAGCTCCAAGAAGTTCAACGAGAAGGAATACCCCAACGACAAGAAAAACCTTATCTCCAAGTTCAACGAGGCCGGTTATCGCGATGCCCACATAACGAAGGACAGCATCTTCTACCTGCCTCCCAAGGACACTCTTTCGGCTCCCAACCGCCTCCAGATAGACTTTGCCTTCGATGAGGGCAAGCAGTATTTCTTCCGCAACGTTACATGGACCGGAAACTCCGTCTACACGAGCGACATGCTCAACGAGATACTCCAGATCAAGAAGGGTGACGTATACGATGTAGTGACGATGGAGAAGCGTATCTTCGGCGGCGGCAAGCAGTCCGAGTATGACGTCTCGAAACTCTATCGCGACAACGGTTACCTCTTCTTCAACATCCAGCCCGTCGAACTCAATGTCGAGGGCGACTCGGTGGACGTCGAGATGAGGATAGTCGAGGGCAAGCCCGCGACCCTCAACAACATCATAATCAACGGTAACGACCTGACTAACGAAAGGGTCGTCCGCCGCCAGGTCTACACCCGTCCGGGTTACCTCTTCAGCCAGAGTGACTTCGAGAGGAGTATCCGAGAGATCGCCTCCCTCGGCCAGTTCGACCCCGAGGCTATATCAGACCCCAATACAGGTTACTCGATCCTCCCCAACCAGCTCAACAATACCGTAGACCTTGTCTACAATGTAACTGAGAAGCCCTCCTCCCAGCTCGAGCTTTCCGGAGGATGGGGCGGTAGGACCTTCGTCGCGACCCTCGGAGTAAGCTTCAACAACTTCTCGACAAGGCGCTTCTTCGACAAGTCCGCATGGCGTCCCGTGCCTCTCGGCGACGCCCAGAACCTCTCGATCCGCTTCCAGACCAACGGTACCTACTATACCTCCCTTTCGGCAAGCTTCATGGAGCCCTGGCTCTTCGGAAAGAAGCCTACCTCGCTGAGCCTTTCCCTCTACTATACCCGCCAGACCAACTCCTACCTCGCCCTCGGTATCCTCAACAATACCAACTACATGGAGGTATACGGATTTGCCGCAGGACTCGGAAAGAGGCTCAAGTGGCCCGATACGTACTTCACCCTGTACAACCAGTTGAGCTGGCAGACCTACAATCTCCATGACTGGAACTACTACTTCATGTTCAATACGGGTATCTCCCACAACCTGAGCTATACCCTGAGCCTCCAGCGCAACTCCACCGACCAGCAGATATACCCCCGCCAGGGATCGGACTTCACCTTCTCCCTCCAGCTCACTCCTCCTTACTCCCTCATGAGACACAAGGACTGGGGAGTTCTTGACTCAGAAGGCAATCCGACGATAGTGGACAATCCCAAGTCAATCAACTACGACCTCCAGGGAGCTGAAACCCGCTACAAATGGATCGAGTACCACAAATGGACCTTCAAGGCAGCTATCTACCAGAAACTTGTCGGAGACCTCGTCCTCATGGCCCGCGCCCACTTCGGATATCTCGGCTACTACAACAGGAACTGGGGCTACTCTCCCTTCGAGGGCTACATAGTCGGTGGTGACGGTATGTCCGGTTACAACACCTACGGCTCGGAAGTGATCTCCCTCCGCGGTTACGAGAACTACTCCCTTACCGAGCAGGTCTACACCCCCTACAGTACAGACTATCTCGCGTACGCGGGTTACCTATATGACAAGTTCACGCTCGAACTCCGTTATCCCGTCGTCCTCCAGCCCCAGTCCACGATCTTCGTGCTCGGCTTCCTCGAGGGTGGTAACTGCTGGTCCGACATCAAGAACTTCAACCCCTTCCAGATCAAGCGTTCCGCCGGTGTCGGCGTGAGGGTATTCCTTCCTATGATCGGCCTTCTCGGTGTTGACTGGGGATGGGGATTCGATGATCCGACATACGGAAAGAGCCAGTTCCATTTCGTAATCGGACAGCAGTTCTAAAAGTTTGGTACGCTGATTGCAAAAGACTAACTCCGGAAACACAAATAACAATAGATATGAAGAAATTCGCACTCCTCGCAGCAACGGCCCTTGTATCCCTCGCTGCATCCGCCCAGAATCTCAAATTCGCACACGTAGACTATTCGGAACTCGTACAGCTCATGCCCGAGATGGACGAGGCCAGAGCAACAATAGAGGCTGCCCAGCAGGAAGCTGAGACCACTTTCAACGACTTCTACCAGGAGTATCAGACAAAGGCTCAGCAGTACCAGCAGAAATCCTCCACCTGGACTCCCGCCATCCGCGAGAGCAAGGAGAAGGAACTTGCTGACATCCAGCAGCGTCTCCAGGAGTTCCAGCAGTCAATCCAGCAGGAGCTCCAGCAGAAGCAGAACGAGCTTCAGGCCCCTATCGTCCAGAAGGCCTCCGAGGCTGTGAACAACCTCGCCAAAGCCAAGGGCTTCATCTATGTATTCGACGTCCAGTCCCTTCTCTACGTAGATTCCGCCCAGAGCTACGACCTCACTCCCGAGGCACGCAAGGCCCTCAACATCCCCGATGACAGGACGATGGAGAGCCTCCAGGCCGAGCTTATGGCCAAATACCAGCAGCAGAACGCCCAGTAGTTCCGCTCTGCCGCTATATGCGGAATCAGCCCCCTTGCTGATCCAGATTGAAAAGGGAACAACAAAACCAACCATACATGCAACATAAAGTAATTGATACTAAAGATGTTGTGATACGATTTGCAGGAGACTCCGGTGATGGCATGCAGCTCACCGGGTCTCTTTTTGCAGATATGTCAGCCATCTACGGTAACGGACTCTCGACCTTCCCGGACTACCCGGCCGAGATACGCGCCCCTCAGGGCACAGTATCCGGCGTGTCCGGCTTCCAGGTGCACATTGGAAGTGAAGATGTCTCCACTCCGGGAGATTACTGCGACCTTCTCGTCGCCATGAACCCTGCCGCCCTCTGGGCAAATGCCAAATGGTGCAAACCTACGGCAATGATACTCATCGATGTCGATTCCTTTGATGAGAATGGCCTCCGCAAGGCGGGCTTCAAGACCGACAATCCTTTCGAGGAGCTCCGTGTCGAGGACAGGGCAATAATCGCAGCTCCTATTTCAACGCTTACCATGGAGAGCCTCAAGGACAGCGGACTTGCCCGCAAGGCTATCCTCAAGTGCAAGAACATGTTCACCCTCGGAATGGCCTGCTACATCTACAGCCGCCCGATGGAATACATCTATGCATATCTTGAGAAGAAGTTCGCCAAGAAACATCCCGAGGTCATAGCTCCCAACAAGAAAGTCCTTGACGACGGCTTCAATTATGCCGCCAACATCCAGGCTATTCCCAATACTTATGTCGTCGAGCCCTCTCCCAAGAAGAAGGGAACGTACCGCAACATAACTGGCAACCAGGCTACGGCATGGGGCCTTCTTGCTGCCTCCGAGAAATCGGGACTTCCCCTTTTCTGCGGCTCCTACCCCATAACTCCCGCAACGGGCATCCTCGAGGAACTCGCAATCCATAAATCCCTTGGAGCCAAGACCCTCCAGGCCGAGGACGAGATTGCAGGTATCTGTACTGCGATCGGAGCGTCGTTCGCCGGCAACCTTGCCGCCACGACGACTTCCGGCCCGGGTCTCTCGCTGAAGGCCGAGGCCCTCGGACTTGCCGCGATGACCGAGCTTCCGCTCGTCGTCGTCGACGTCCAGCGTGCCGGCCCCTCGACTGGCATCCCTACAAAGACCGAACAGACCGACCTCACCCAGGCCATTTACGGCCGCAACGGAGAATGTCCCATTCCCGTTGTCGCACCCCATTCTCCCGCCCATTGCTTCGATGCCGCATTCTATGCCTCGAAGATGGCTCTTGAGCACATGACTCCCGTTATCCTCCTTTCCGAGGGCTTTATCGGAAACGGAAGCGAGCCCTGGAGAATACCCTCCATGGCGGATTATCCCGAGATCAAACCTCCTTTCGCAAGGGGAGTGCTCCCCGAAGGCGAAAGGTTCCATCCTTTCGACAGGGATCCCGAGACTCTCGTCCGCAGGTGGGCCGTACCCGGCCAGGCCGGCTACGAGCACCGCGTAGGCGGACTCGAGAAGAACCACTCCGGCGCGATTTCCTCCGATCCCCAGAACCACGCCCTCATGACGAAGGAGCGTCAGGACAGAATCGAGAAGATCGCTGATTCAATCCCTCCCGTAAAGGTCATCGGCGAGCAGAAAGGAAAGCTTCTCGTCGTCGGCTGGGGCGGCACCTACGGCCATATCCTCTCTGCCGTCAACAAGGTGATAGAGGATGGCGGAAAGATAGGATATGCCCATTTCGACAATATCTTCCCTCTTCCGAAGAATACCCGTGAGGTACTCCTCTCCTTCGAGAAGGTGCTCGTATGCGAGCTGAACGTACGTCAGTTCGCCTCCTGGCTCGAGAGCCGTGTGCCCGAGGCCAACATAGTCTACTACAACAAGGTCCAGGGCCAGCCCTTCCTTGTTACGGAACTTGTAGAAGAAATCAAAAAGCAGATGGAGGACTAAGACTATGGCAAATCTTACATTCAAGGATTTCAAGAGCGACCAGCAGGTACGCTGGTGTCCGGGATGCGGCGACCATGCCGTACTTTCAGCCCTCCAGAGGGCTCTTCCCAAGGTCAGCCAGGCGCTCGGCTACGCCAAGGAGCGCTATGTCGTAGTATCCGGAATCGGATGCTCGTCCCGTCTTACATACTACATGGACACTTATGGCTTCCACTCGATCCACGGCCGCGCGACTGCGATTTCAACCGGTATCAAGGTCGCAAATCCGACCCTTACCGTATGGCAGGCCTGCGGTGATGGTGACGCCCTCGCAATCGGCGGAAACCACTTCATCCATGCAATAAGAAGGAATATCGACATCAACGTCATACTCTTCAACAACCAGATATACGGTCTCACGAAGGGCCAGTATTCCCCGACCTCGAAGTTCGGTGCGATAACGAAGACTTCGCCTTACGGAACCGTGGAACATCCCTTCAACCCCGGCTCCCTCGTCCTGGGCGCGAAAGGAACTTTCTTCGCCAGGAGCCTCGACGTCGAGCTCCATCTCTCTGAGGAGATAATGACCCAGGCGGCCCTCCACGACGGCTGCTCCGTAATGGAGATGCTCACCAACTGCGTGATCTTCAATGACGGCGCCCACAAGGACCTCTCCGATCCCGAAGTCCGTGCCGACAGGACGATTGTCCTCCGTCACGGCGAGAAGATGCTCTTCGGAAAGGACCACAACAAGGGCCTCGTCCTCCAGGGAATGGGCATCAAGGCTGTGACGATAGGTGAGGGTGGATATACGATAGACGATATCCTTGTCCATGACGCCCATACGGACAATATGGGTATCCACATGATGCTTGCGGACATGAAGGGCCCCGGCCTTCCCGTCGCCCTCGGCGTCATAAGGGATGTCAAGGACATAACCTATGACGACGGTGTCCGTGACCAGGTCAAGGACGTCATGCTCAAGTCGAATATCCACTGTGTCGACGATCTTCTCCACAGCGGCTCGACATGGGAAGTTGAATAAAACCAAAAACCACATAATTATGCAAAGACGCGAATTCTTAAAAATCTCCGCTCTCGGAGTTGCCGGTTCGATGGCAGTTCCCTCCTTTATGGCAACCTCCTGCAATGCCCTGGAAGGCAAGAAGGACGGTAAGCTCAAATTCGGTTTCATTGGACTCGGCCAGCAGGCGATGAACCTCCTGAGGAGTTTCATCCAGTTCGATGACATCGAGGTGGTCGCCGGATGTGACGTTTACGACATCAAGCGTGACCGCTTCTTTAACTACGTGACGGATTTCTATACGGAGAAAGGCTTCAAGAAGCCCTCTCCGAAAATGTATGACGACTATAAGAAACTGCTTGCCCGCAAGGATATCGACGCTGTCGTGATCGCGACTCCCGACCACTGGCATGCTGCTATCGCGATCGCAGCCTGCAAGGCAAAGAAGGACATATACCTCGAGAAGCCTATGACCCTTACGGTCTACGAGGGCCAGCAGCTCGTCAAGGCTGTCCGCAAGTACGGCCGTATCCTTCAGGTCGGCAGCCAGCAGCGCTCTTCCGAGGAGTTCATCCACGCCTGCACTCTCGCCCGCGAGGGAGCTCTCGGCAAGATCACCAAGGTCGAGGCGTTTGTCGGCCGCTGGGACGGCCA